>NZ_JBFJMY010000473.1:0-3114 GCF_041633695.1 Hydrogenophaga sp. | reverse complement strand
TTGTATGTGGCGCCTTGCGCATGGCCTTTTTGATCCGCAACGCATCTTGGAAAAATAGTGTGAACAGACCCTAGGAGCCTGCGCAGGCCCGGGCTACCGCGCCGGGTTCTCGGTGGGTTCCAGCAAGGCCACAGCGGCGGTCTGCCCGGCCTGGCGCGCCAGTTCGGTGGCGGTCAAACCGTCGCGGTCGGTCAGGCGGCGGTTGGCCCCTGCCGCCAGCAACACGCGCAGCACCGCCAGATCGCCCCGTTGGGCGGCCCGCATCAGTGCGGTGCGCCCGGCTGCGTCGGCGCTGTCGGGTTCTGCGCCTTGTGCCAAGGCCGCCCGCACACCCGCCAGATCGCCTTGTGCCGCGTGGCGCAGCAGGTTTTGCTGGGCGGTGCCCGTTGCGCCGCTCTGGTCTGCCTGTTCGCGGCCATCGTGGGCGCGCGCGGCCGCCGAGGGCGGTGCGGGCGGGCGCGACGACAAACGGCTGGGGGCCATTGCGCGGTCTTGTGTGGCTTCGCTGGCACCCAAACCCGCTGGCGCTGAAGCCGTGGCTGTGTTCACGGTTGCAGCGGGTGGCGTTGTGCGTTCGGCGAGAGCGGGGCCGCTGCCCAGGCGCTCGCGCGCCAACGGAGCGGGCGCGGTGGGCTTGGCTTGGGAAGGCATCTCCTGTGGCGCTTCGGCCCGCGCGGTTGGTTCGGACGCCACGGCCGGGGCGCCGAATGTGTTTGTTGGCGGCGCCTGTTCAACTGCGGGCCGGGTCGGTGGCAATGCTTGGGGGCGCGGCGCGGTGGGGGTTGTGCGCTCGGCTTGGGCCGCGCTCGTTTTTGCGGTTGTGGTTTGTGCACTGGCGTCGGATGCGTTGTCGGCGGCGGTGTCTGTTTCGGCTGTGGCTGGTGCGGCAGCTGGCGCGGTGGTGGGTGCCGGGATCGCAGGGCGTGTGCTGGAGGTGCCGAAGGCCGCCTCGCGTTCCTCGGGCGTGCCACGGTCGAATTGCAGCACCAGCAGACCGACCAGGCCCAGCACCGCCAGACTGCCCAGCGCACGCCAGCGCCACTGCGGGTCGTTGGCGGCAGGGCGTTGGGTGCGATCGGTTTCGGTGTTGCCGGTGTCGTCAGCGTGGTGTGCGGCGCGGGCACGCATCTGCGCTGCGGCCTGTCGTGCCTGGGCCAGCACCGCCTCGCGCAGCGCAGGCGCGGGCCGGGCCGGGTCGTGCGCGTTGGCCTCCTGGTAGCGCTGCAGCAAGCGGTCTGGCGGTTCGCGGTCGTCGGCGTTCATGCAAAGGCCTCCAGGGTTTCGCGCAGGCGGTTGCGGGCGTAGCGCAGCCGGCTTTTGGCGGTTTGCAGGTTCACGCCGGTGGTCTGCGCGATCTCGTCCAGGCTCAGTCCGCCTTCGGCTTGCAGCAAAAAGGCTTCGCGTTGCGGTGCGGGCAGTTCGGCCAGTGCGTCGAGCAGGGCTTGTGCTTGTTCGCGCGATTCGAGTCGGCGTTCCGGGCCAAAGCCCGAAGCGGCGGCCAGCAGGTCGGCCAAGGCGGCGCCGTCTTCGGTTTCGGCATCCAGACTGGCGTGGGGCTTGTGGGTGCGCCAATGGTCCACCAGGCGGTGGTGGGCCAGGGTGAACAACCAAGTGCGAAAGCGTGCCCGCACCTGGTATTGCGGCGCTTGTTGCACCAGCTTGAACCACACGTCTTGCACCAGGTCGTCGGCCAGGGCGGGGTTGTGTGCGCTGCGCTGCACGAAGCGCCAGAGGCCGAGCGCGTGGCGGTCGTACAGGGATTCAAAAGCAGCGGCATCCCCGGTGGCGAAAGCCTGCATGAGTTGTTCGTCGGTGGGGGCGGTCGCCGCTTCCATGCGCCCGATTATGGGCGCTGGCCCCGCCGGCCCACTGTGGTTCGCCTCAGTTGGGGTCGGGCGCGTAGCCGGGTTGCACGCCGCCGGGAAAGGGGTTGGGCCGGGGCGGCGTGGGGCTGGCGGGAACGATGCCCATGGCGATGAGATTGGCCAGGCTGTCGTAGCGGATGCGGATGAGTTCGTCTGGCTCGTCGCTGCGGCGCTCGAACGTGGTATGCCCCACCCACGAGCCTTCGCGCGCGCCATGGCCGGTGCCCAGCCGGGGCGCAGCCTGGGCCATGCGGCGCGCCGCGTTGACCGACTCTTGCGCCGGGGCGGCATCGCTGCGCTCGCTTTCGCTCTTGGCCAGACCCGATGGTGCTTGCGACAAAGGCGCGGGCGCGGCACGGCTTTCGCCCATGCGGTCGGCGGCTGATGAGGCGCCGTCCGACTCGAAGCGCTCGCGCGGACTGATCACGGCAGGGGGTGGCGGGGGCGGCGTTTTTTCGCGGAACACCGCCACACCGATCACCCCCATGTGGTCCGGGCGCCCGGTGCGCGCCGCGTAAGAGGCGGGGGATGCGGTGAAGTGAAACGCCGCCACCTCGCTGTCGCTCTTGCGCCAGCCGGTGATGGCATAGGCTTGCCACGGCCCCAGCACATAGCCGGTTTGTGCCCAGGCGGCGGTTTCACCGGAAATCACATTGATACCGTCCACCGACACCACGCCGAGCACGCGCCCCCCGCTGCGGTTGCGCACCGCCACGGCGTAGCGCGCACCCGGCCGCCCTGCGACCCAGTACTCGCCCCGGTGGCGGATCACCGACAGGGTTTCGCCGCTGTCGCGGTCCTGCAACTGGATGTCGGCCAGGCGACCCACAGCATGGGCGGGCCAGGCGCCGAGCAAGGCCAAGGCGGCGAGGGCGGGCAGGACAAGGCGAGACAAATGAAGAGGGCGGGGGGTCATGGCGGCTCCTGAAAAAAGTGGTTGGAGCACACTGAAACGAACCAGCCGGGCGAATGGGGTTAAACCGGTGCACGGTTGTTTGCAACAAACTGTGCGCGGGCCGTCGGGCGGGGCTTTCTGCTCATCTGGTACAACGGCCAGCACCGCCACCCCACCTGCCCACGACCATGACCGACTTCACAAAAACCGTTCTCTTCACCGACACCGATGGCCGCGCCCGCTTTCGCGAGGAAACCGTGGCCTTGAGCGAAGGCACGCCCGCCGCGCAACTGTCGCCGTTGGCGCCTTCAGGCGGTTACCAGTTGCGCCAAAGCCCGGTCGGCTTTCGCAGCG
>NZ_JBFJMY010000472.1:0-3126 GCF_041633695.1 Hydrogenophaga sp. | reverse complement strand
CACCGAAACCGCGGTCTGCAACCTGGGCTCGATCAACCTCAAGCAACACCTGAAAGACGGACAGGTCGATCACGAGAAGCTGCAAAAGACCATCAAGACCGCGCTGCGCATGCTCGACAACGTGATCGACATCAACTACTACGCGGTCAAAAAAGCGCGCGACTCCAATATGCGCCACCGCCCCGTCGGCATGGGCATCATGGGTTTCCAGGACGCGCTGTACGAACTGCGCATCCCCTACGCCTCCAACGCGGCGGTCGAATTTGCAGACCGCTCCATGGAAGCCGTTTGTTATTACGCCTACTGGGCCTCCACCGAACTGGCACGTGAGCGTGGCAGCTACGCCAGCTTCAAAGGTTCGTTGTGGGACCGGGGCATTCTGCCGCCCGACACCATCGACCTGCTCGCTCGCGAACGCGGCGGCTATGTGGATGTGGACCGATCCAGCACCATGGACTGGGACGCGCTGAGAAAGAAAATCGCCACCGACGGCATGCGCAACTCCAACTGCGTCGCCATCGCACCCACCGCGACCATCTCCAACATCATCGGCGTGGATGCATCCATCGAGCCCTGCTTTGGCAACCTCTCGGTCAAGTCCAATCTGTCGGGCGAGTTCACCGTGATCAACGGCTACCTGGTGAAAGACCTCAAGCGTCTGGGCCTGTGGGACGATGTCATGGTCATGGACCTCAAACACTTCGACGGCTCGCTGCGCCCGATCGACCGCGTGCCCTCCGAGGTGAAGGCCTTGTACGCCACCGCATTTGAAGTTGAAGCCATGTGGCTGGTGGAAGCCGCAGCGCGGCGCCAGAAGTGGATCGATCAAGCGCAATCGCTCAACATCTACATGGCCGGCGCCTCGGGCAAGAAGCTCGACGACACCTACAAGCTCGCATGGCTGCGCGGTCTCAAGACCACGTACTACCTGCGCACCACCTCGGCCACACAGGTTGAAAAATCCACCGGTCGCACAGGACAGCTCAACGCGGTTTCGTCCGGCGCGGAAAGCAGCACAACAGTGGCCGTTGCACCGATCGAAGCAGAGACCGAACCAGCCACCGACATCAAGTTCTGCGCCATCGACGATCCAGGCTGCGAAGCCTGTCAGTGAGTCCATGTCCTGCGTGCCGATGTGCTGCGACACCGAAACACCACGTTTCGATGCAACACCGCAACACATCGCACGCACAGCACGTCAGAGCACTTTGCTTTTCGTGCCGACACTTCGATAATTTGCAGAATTGGAAACCTCTATGTTGACCTGGGACGAACAAGTTACGCCCTCCTCCAAGCCAGCGGCCATGCCCATGGCTCACAAAGCGCCAGACCACATGCCCACCACCGGCATGCCATCGGCTCAGGTCGACGCGCCCCAGACCGCAGCACCTGCGGTCGCGCGTCGCGTCAACGCAGCCGACAAGCGCATCATCAACGGCAAGACCGACGTCAACCAGCTGGTGCCGTTCAAATACAAATGGGCTTGGGAAAAATACCTCGCCACCTGCGCCAACCACTGGATGCCGCAAGAAGTGAACATGAGCCGCGACATCGCGCTCTGGAAAGATCCCAACGGACTGACCGAAGACGAGCGCCGCCTCGTCAAGCGCAATCTCGGCTTCTTCGTCACCGCCGATTCGCTGGCCGCCAACAACATCGTGCTGGGCACCTACCGCCACATCACCGCACCCGAGTGCCGCCAGTTTCTGCTGCGCCAAGCATTTGAAGAAGCGATCCACACGCACGCCTACCAATACATCGTCGAGTCCCTGGGCCTGGACGAATCCGAGATCTTCAACGCCTACAACGAAGTCCAGTCCATCCGCGACAAAGACCAGTTCCTGATCCCCTTCATTGAAGCGATCATGGACCCCAACTTCCAGACCGGCACGCAAGCCAACGACCAGACCCTGCTGAAGAGCCTGATCGTTTTTGCCTGTTTGATGGAAGGCCTGTTCTTCTACGTGGGCTTCACGCAGATACTGGCACTGGGTCGCCAGAACAAGATGACCGGTGCAGCCGAGCAGTACCAGTACATCCTGCGCGACGAATCCATGCATTGCAATTTCGGCATCGACTTGATCAACGCGATCAAGCACGAAAACCCGATGCTGTGGACCCCCGAATTCAAGGCCGAGATCAAAGACCTCTTTCTCAAAGCCGTTGAACTGGAATACCGTTACGCCGAAGACACCATGCCACGTGGCGTGCTGGGTCTGAACGCTTCCATGTTCAAAGGGTATTTGCGCTATATCGCCAACCGCCGCGCCACCCAGATCGGGTTGGAGCCCTTGTTCCCGAACGAAGAGAATCCGTTTCCTTGGATGAGCGAGATGATCGATCTCAAGAAGGAACGCAATTTCTTTGAAACCCGCGTGATCGAATACCAGACGGGCGGTGCCCTGTCCTGGGACTGATCACACCAGCGCGGAGCCAACCGTTCCCTCATCGAAACACATGTTTTTCGTTCATCCAAAACCCAGTGCTTGGCGACACGTTGCCAGGGCCTGGGTTTTGTCACAGGATTCAAGACCTTGGGGTCGCGCGTGGATGCATCCACAAGACTCCAGGGCTTTGAATCACTTCACCGGCATAAAGACCAGGTGAAGTGCTCTTTGCAACTTGATCAAGGAGAAAACAATGGCAACTGCGAAAAAAGCCCCGGCCAAAAAGGCCGCTGCGGTTAAAAAGGCCGTCGTGAAAAAAGCGGCGGTGGTGAAGAAGGCTGTCGTGAAAAAAGCGGCAGCGGTGAAAAAAGCCGTCGTGAAGAAGGCTGCACCTGCTAAGAAAGCCGTCGTGAAAAAAGCGGCAGCGGTGAAAAAAGCCGTCGTGAAGAAGGCTGCACCTGCAAAGAAAGCCGCCGTGAAAAAAGCGGCAGCGGTGAAAAAAGCCGTCGTGAAGAAAGCCGCTCCGGCCAAGAAAGCTGCACCAGCGAAGAAAGCCGCTCCGGCCAAGAAAGCTGCACCAGCGAAGAAAGCCGCTCCGGCTAAGAAGGCTGCACCAGCGAAGAAAGCCGCTCCGGCCAAGAAGGCTGCACCAGCCAAGAAAGCCGCTCCGGCTAAGAAGGCTGCACCAGCGAAGAAAGCCGCTCCGGCCAAGAAGGCTGCACCAGCCAAGAAAGCCGCT
>NZ_JBFJMY010000471.1:0-3134 GCF_041633695.1 Hydrogenophaga sp. | reverse complement strand
TCGAGCGTTTTGCCAAGGTCGCGAAAGACGTGGGCGCCATCTTCATGGTCGACATGGCCCACTACGCCGGCCTGATCGCGGCAGGCATTTACCCCAACCCGGTACCGCACGCCGACGTGGTCACCTCGACCACCCACAAGAGTCTGCGCGGCCCACGTGGCGGCATCATCCTGATGAAAGCCGAGCACGAAAAGGTGATCAACAGCGCCATCTTCCCCGGCTTGCAAGGCGGCCCGCTGATGCACGTGATCGCAGCCAAAGCCGTCGCGTTCAAAGAAGCCTTGGCGCCCGAATTCAAGGCCTACCAGCAGCAAGTGCTGACAAATGCACGCATCGTCGCTGAAACTTTGACCTCGCGTGGACTGCGCATCGTCAGCGGCCGCACCGAAAGCCATGTCATGCTGGTCGATCTGCGCGCCAAAGAGATCACCGGAAAAGAAGCCGAGGCCGTGCTGGGCAGCGCCCACATGACCATCAACAAGAACGCGATTCCGAACGATCCGGAAAAGCCCATGGTCACCAGCGGCGTGCGCATTGGCACCCCAGCCATGACCACGCGCGGCTTCAAGGACGAAGAGGCCCGCCTGACCGCCAATCTGATCGCCGACGTGCTGGACAACCCGCGCGACCCAGCCAATATCGAGACCGTGCGAGCCAAGGTCAACGCCTTGACCGCACGCTTCCCGGTGTACCGCTGAACACCGTGCGCAACGCCGCCGAACGGACCGCCGCAGCCGGTCAAAAAGGATGAAATGCCCGTTCTGTGGCCACCTGGAAACCCAGGTGGTCGAGACCCGCATCTCGGAAGACGCGGACTTCATCCGGCGGCGGCGCCAGTGCGGGCATTGCGAGAAGCGTTTCACCACCTACGAGCGTCCGGAGGTGAGCTTTCCCGCCGTGGTCAAAAAGGATGGGCGACGTGTGGATTACATCCCCGCCAAGCTCAGAGCCTCCTTTTCGCTGGCACTGCGCAAACGCCCGGTCAGCACCGAGCAGGTGGATGCGGCCATTGAACGCATCGAAGAGAAACTGCTCAACCTGGGCGCCCGTGAAGTGCCCGCCACCAAGCTCGGTGAAATGGTGATGCGAGAGCTCAAAAAACTGGACAAAGTCGCCTACATCCGCTTCGCCAGCGTCTACCGCAGCTTCGAAGACATCGATGATTTTCGGGCGCTGGTGGATGAGGTTCGGCGCTGAGCCGTGCCAGACCGCACGCAGGTGCACACGCCGACCACCGTCTGTCGGTTGCACCTTCCGCCTTGTCGGGCACAAAAGGTACCGCACCAGCCTCTCCAGTACATTGCCCCTATGAGTACTTCCGTCGGCTTACGCCCGCTCAATCGGGCACTGACAACTGGGTTTTCTTTGATAGAAGTCCTTGTGGCGGTTGCTGTTGTCGCCGTTCTATTGAGCCTCGCAGCGCCAAGCTTCAGCAGTTTTTTTGCACGGTACCGCGTGGACACGACGCGCGAGGAAATGATCGCATCGATCCAACTCGCCCGCGTGGAGGCCATACGCCAAGCCAAAGAAGTCGTCTTGGCCCGGTCTACCGCCAACTGCAGCCCCGCCCTAAGCGGTGGGGCGACCGACTGGAGTTGCGGCTGGGTCGTATTTACCGATCTGAACGAAAATGGGGTACAGGATGTTGCAACCGAGCCTACGATTCAAACGGTAGCACAACCCATTGGGGTAGCCATTGCCAACAACAATGGCTCTTTGGTCACCATGAATCGCTTTGGTCAATTCGCTGGGTTTGGCAGCTTTACATTCATCCCGACCTCGATTAGCAGCGGCACCACTACGGCCTCGCAAATTATCTGCATCAATGCCGGATCAAGAATAAGAACCATTAAGGGCGCAATTGCCTGCTCTTGATTAAAAGACAATCACATTGATATGAACCCGTCCCGCATCGCGCAAAAACAAGAAGGCGTCAGCCTGATAGAGGCCTTGGTCGCCTTGCTGGTTCTCGCGCTTGGCATCATGGGATTGGCTGGCATTCAAACCCGCACATTGCTGGAAGCCCGCGCCACCAACACCCGCTCCGTCGCCATTCAACTCGCGGAGGATCTGTTGGAGCGTATGCAAGCCAACTCCGTGATTCGCGTCATCAACCCGGCGACCAATCCGTATGTTGCCTCTTGGGGCGTGCCGGCCGCTGGCACTGATTGCACTGCACAATTTTGCACAGGAGACCAATTAGCCAGTTTTGATATCGCACAATGGAAGGCGGGTCTAAGTCAAGCATTGAATGGGGGGGACGCCAGAATTTTCCGGTCAACCACCGATCCATCTCAATATGGCGTTTTGATTGGCTGGTCTGAAACTCAAGCAAAAGGGCAGGATGGAGCGGCTACAGCGGAAACGGCACAATTTGCCTCAGCCATTGCCGTCAATACAGGTGTTGCCGGCATTACCTGCCCCAACGGAATGATTTGCCATGTTGTATACATCCGGCCATGAAGTCATGAGGACTCCTGCACCCCGACGAGGTCTTCTGAAAACAAGAGAAGGCGACAACAACCGCAGCCGACAGACTGGTGCGACGCTGATCGAGTTGATGATCGGCTTGACCATCGGGCTCATGGTGGTGGTCGCTGCTGTTGGAAGCTTGGTCTACACACGGGTCGCGTCCACCACCGTTGGGGATAGCAGTCGCCTTTACCAAGATGCCTCCACGGCCTTTCGAATTATCGGAAACCATGTACGTCAAGGCGGCGCGCGGAGAGTGGTGAACGACACGGGAGACGCCCGGGTGCGATTCAACCGAGATTACGTGGGATTCGGCTCGGCGAATGCAACGGTGGTTGTGACAGGGACCAATGGAGCAGGCACTTCCACCGACACGCTGCGCATTAGCCACGATATTGACACCAGCTTGGATGCTCGAGACTGTCTTGGTCAGAAACCTATTGCTGGGTCCGTGAACATCAACAACACTTTCACTGTGGTGGATGGGGAGCTGAGATGCCTTGGCTCCGGAACCAGCGGTGCCCAAGCCATCATTGCCGGGGTCGAGGACATGCAGGTTTTGTATGGTGTCAAGCAGGTACATCCCGCCACTATCAGTTTCGATTTACTGCAATATCAAGCCTCCCCCACGGATTGGTCCGCCGTTGAAACGGTGATGGTGT
>NZ_JBFJMY010000470.1:0-3151 GCF_041633695.1 Hydrogenophaga sp. | reverse complement strand
GAAACGGAGGCTCGCGCAGAAAGGCACGCACCGCATGGCCCTTGCCGGCTTGCTCGGGTTTGAGTTCCATCACCTTTTTCCCGCACAGCAAATCCATGCCGGGCGCCAATTGCTGGGCTTGTTGCATCACAGCCAGGCAGGCCTGCTCCAGCGCCGGGGCTTGCCGGTAGTGCAAGGCCAGCGCCCCCGGCTTGGTCTCCAGCAACAAGCCGCTGTGCTGGCGGCAAAAGGCTTCGATCAGGTCGCGGGCCTGGTTCAGGTCGGGTGCGGGCAAACGCCGCAGCACCCCATCGGGGCCCCGGCGCTCGGTGCCGTGCACGCCCGCGAGGCAAAACCGTGCGGGCTGCATGAAGGCGTCGATCTGCGCTGCCGGGCGGCCCGAGACGATCGCCAGCGCACCGTCCAGCGCCACCGACAGCAAGGCCAGGCGCAGCGGCAGCTGTGCGGCCACGCGCACCGCATCGGGTTGCGGCGCGAGGTCGACCAGCGTGCCATCAAAATCCAGGAACAGCGCACAGCTTCGATCGGGCAAAGGTGGTGCTTTCATGTGCTTACCGTAACCGATTGAGGCCGAGGCGGGAATTGCTTTTGCAGAACCTGCGGGCAAGCGGCTGCCGGGTTCTCACCTGAAACCAAAAGCCCCGGTGTGGCGCCTGGTATTCGCCGCAGGCGGGTGGGGTGATAGCATGCCGAATGCTCATGAAAACCGAAGACAACATGAACGACAACGCCCCCCGCGACGACGACCAGGGCGTGCCCATGTCCGTCAAAATCCGAGAACGCGTGCAAGCCGCGCGCAAACGCTTCCATTCCAACGACAACATCGCCGATTTCATCCAGCCCGGTGAGCTCGATCTGTTGCTGGAGGAGGTCGCTGTCAAGATGCAAGGTGTGCTCGACAGCATGGTGATCGACACCGAGAACGACCACAACACCGGTGACACCGCGCGCCGCGTGGCCAAGATGTACCTGAAAGAGGTGTTCAACGGGCGTTATGTGCACGGGCCCAACATCACCGAATTCCCCAACGCCGAGCACCTGAACGAACTCATGATCGTGGGCCCGATCACGGTGCGCAGCGCCTGCAGCCACCATTTCTGTCCGGTGATCGGGAAGATCTGGATCGGCATCATGCCCAACGAGCACACCAATGTGATCGGCCTGTCGAAATACGCGCGCCTGGCCGAATGGATCATGGGACGCCCACAGATCCAGGAAGAAGCCGTGGTGCAGCTGGCCGACCTGATCCAGGAAAAAACCCAGCCCGACGGCCTGGCCATCGTCATGGAAGCCAGCCATTACTGCATGGCCTGGCGCGGCGTGAAAGACATGGACAGCAAAATGATCAACTCCGTGATGCGTGGCGTGTTTCTGAAAGACGCCAATCTGCGCCGCGAATTCCTCTCGCTTCTCCCACGCAAGAACTGAACCACCATGCTTGTACGCCTGCTCTACGTCAGCCGCGCCGTCGACAAAGACAGCGCCAAGGCCATCGAAGCCATTCTGGGCGCTTCGCGCACCTACAACATGAGCCACGGCATCACCGGTGTGCTGTGTTACGGCGGTGGCGTGTTTCTGCAAGCCATTGAAGGCGGGCGCAACGCGGTGAACCAGCTCTACAACCACATCGTGGCCGACGCACGCCACACCGAGGTGGTGGTGCTGCACTACGAAGAAATCACCGAGCGCCGCTTTGGTGGCTGGACCATGGGCCAGGTCAATCTGGCCAAGATCAACACCTCCATCGTGCTCAAGTACTCCGAGCGGCCCGAGTTCGATCCCTATGCCGTGTCGGGCAAGGTGTCGCTGGCCCTGCTCGAAGAGCTCATGGCGACCGCGAGCATCATCGGCCGGGCTTGAGGGGCTCTTCCCTGGCTGGCGCGCCTGCGGCGCTGGGAGGGAAGATGGCACCTGCGGCCTCCGAGTGCATGCCATGTCGCTGACCGCGTTCGCCCTCATCATTCTGGCCGGCCTGATCCACGCCGGCTGGAACATCGTGGCCAAGAAGGCGGCGGGCGACGCCCGTTTTGCCTTCTTCAGCGCATTTTTGATGATGCTGGTGTGGGCCCCACTGGGCTGGTGGCTGGCGCCCGACGAATTGCCGCGTTGGGGTGCTGTTGAGTGGGGCTTCGTGGTCGCCAGCGGTGTGGTGCACGTTTTTTATTACGTGACGCTGCTGCGCGGCTACCGCAAGGCCGACCTCACCGTGGTCTACCCCATGGCGCGCGGCTCTGGTCCCTTGCTCTCGTCGCTGGTGGCCATTGTGGTGCTGGGCGAGCGCATTTCAGCGCTGGGTGCCCTGGGCATTGCGGCGGTGGTGGGCGGCGTTTTCCTGATCGCTGGTGGCCCGGGTCTGCTGCGGGCTTCGCACGATCCCGCTGCACGCCAGCGTGTGCGCAAAGGCATGTCTTACGGCCTGCTCACGGGCGTTTTCATCGCGTCTTACACCGTGGTGGACGGCTACGCGGTCAAAGTGCTGCTGATGTCGCCGATTCTGCTGGACTACATGGGCAACTTCGTGCGCGTGCTCCTGCTCGCGCCCAGCGTGCTGCGCGACCTGCCCACCGCGCGGCAATTGTGGCGCGCGCAATGGCGCTACGCGCTGGTGGTGGCCACGGTGAGCCCGGTGGCCTATGTGCTGGTGCTGTACGCCATGCGCGAAGCGCCGCTGTCGCACGTGGCACCCGCGCGCGAAGTGTCGATGTTGTTTGCCGCCCTCATCGGTGGCCATTTGCTGGGCGAGGGCGACCGCGTGGCACGGGTGTGCGGGGCGCTGTGCATCGCCACCGGCGTGACGGCGCTGGCCCTGGGTTGAGCGCCAGGACCTGTTCACACTGTTTTTCATGACGCTGTTACCGACCCCCCAACTGCTGGGCTGCGATTTTTCCAGCGCACCGAGCCGCCGCAAACCCATCGTGCTCGCCACCGGCGCGCTCAACCGGGGGCGGGTGGTGCTGGCCGGGCTGGAGCGCTTCGAGACGCTGGATGCCTGGGCTGCCCGCTTGGCCGCGCCAGGCCATTGGGTGGGCGGCTTCGATTTGCCATTTGGCTTGCCGCGCGAACTGGTGCACAGCCTGGGTTGGCCCGGCGATTGGGCGGCCTGCATCGCGCACTACGCGGCCTTGAGCCGCGACCAGATACGCAGCGCCTT
>NZ_JBFJMY010000469.1:0-3153 GCF_041633695.1 Hydrogenophaga sp. | reverse complement strand
TGCCGCTGATGCTGCCGATCGCGCAGCAGTTCGGCCTGAACCTGATCTGGTTCGGCGTGATCACGGTGGTGGCGGTGGAGATCGGTCTGCTCACGCCGCCGTTCGGGCTCAGTGCCTATGTGATCAAGAGCACGCTGGGCCATACGCTGGACATCCGTCTCGGCGACATCTTCCGCGGCACCGCACCGTTCACGCTGACCATGCTGGTGGTGCTGGGCTTGCTGATGGCGTTTCCGCAAATCAGCCTGGTGTTGCTGAAATGAGCACGCGCGCACCCAACCCGCTGGACCACTTCGTGGTGGACCGCGCCGCGATCCGCACCGTGGGCACCGACCTGCAGCGCCCCGAATGCATTCTGGCCGAGCGCGATGGCACGCTGTGGGCCGCCGATGCCCGGGGCGGCGTGACCCGCATCGCACCCGACGGCACGCAAAGCTTCATCGGCCAGACCGCCGACACCCGCTTTGCCACGGCCGCCAGCGACACCAGCGACGCGTTCGAGAACAAGCTCACCCAGGGCACGCTGCCCAATGGACTGGCGTTCGCGGCCAATGGCGACATCCTGATCTCCAACTTCGGCACCGACCGCCTGGAAGTGATGTCGCGCAACGGCCAGAGCCGTGTGCTCTACGACCAGATCGACGGCCAGCCCATTGGCAAAGTCAACTTCGTGCTGCGCGACAGCCGCGACCGCATCTGGCTCACCGTCTCCACCCGCGTCAACCCCTGGACGAAAGCCGCCTCCAGCCGGGTGCGCGATGGCTACATCGCGGTGGTGGACGAACAGGGTTTGCGGGTCGTGGCCGACGGCTTTCACTTCACCAACGAAGTGCGGCTGGACGCGCGCGAAGAGTGGCTCTACATCGTCGAGACCACCGGCCCGCACATCTCGCGCATGCGCCTGGTCGAATCGCCGCAAGGCGTTTCGCTCACCGACCGCGAGGTCTATGGCCCCGCCGATCTGGGTGGTGCGCCCGACGGCATCGCCTTCGACGCACACGGCAACCTCTGGTGCACCCTGGTGATGGTGGACCGGCTGATCGCGATCACACCACAAGGTGATGCGCGCCTGCTGCTCGACGACGGCAACCCCGCCGCGAGCGAGAACCTCACCCGCAAGATGAAGGACGGCACCGCCACCGCCGACGACATGGCCAAGGCCCAAGGCACGCTGGCGCCCTGGATGGCCAGCATCACCTTTGGTGGCCCCGACCTGCGCACCGTGTACCTGGGCAGCCTGCTGGGTACGCGCATTCCCTTCTTCCGTTCGCCTGTGGCCGGTCTGCCCATGGTGCATTGGAATCAAAGCTTTTAAACCACACGCGCCGACCGCGCAGGAGAACCCCATGCTTGAGCTCTACAACGCCCCCATTTCCACGTGCAGCCAGAAGGTGCGCATGTCGCTGGCCGAAAAGCAGCTGGAGTGGGTGGACCACACCCTGGTGTTCAGCAAGTTCGAACACCTCACACCCGAGTACCTCAAACTCAACCCGAACGGCGTCGTGCCCACCTTGCTGCACGACGGGGGGGTGGTGGTGGACTCTTCGGTGATCAACGAATACCTGGAAGACGCCTTCCCCGAGCGGCCGCTGCGCCCGTCCAACAAGATCGAGCTGGCCCACATGCGCGCCTGGCGGCAGTACATCGACGAAGTGCCCACGCCCTCGATCCGCTACCCCTCGTTCAACGCCTACTTCGTCATGAAGTACGGCGACTTCACCGACGAAGAATTCCAGGCCCATGCCGAACGTCTGCCGGTGCGCCGCGACTTCTACCTCAAGATGGGCCGTACCGGCTTCCCGCAAGCCGAGGTCGATGCCGCGATACAGCGGTTGCGCGACACGCTGGAACGCATGGAGCGGGCGCTGGAGAAAACCGAATGGCTGGCCAACGACATGTTCACCCTGGCCGACATCAGCATCATGCCCAGCATCGTGCGCATGGAAGACCTGTACCTGCAAGGCCAGTGGAAAGACCTGCCGCGCGTGACCGACTGGTACCGCCGCCTGCAAGCCCGGCCCGCCTTCGCGACCACCTACTTCCCCGGCACGCGCGACCTCGGTCCCACCTGCTGACCGCCCCACCTACCGGAACCCACCATGCCGCGCAAATTTGTCGATCTCTCCATCTTTCTCGAAAACGACGTGGTGAGCGATCCACCGGCCTTCGCGCCCAAGATCCAGTACTTCACCCACGAGGACACCTTCGAGCAAATCGAACCCTTTTTCCCCGGCCTGAAAAAGGAAGACCTGCCCGATGGCGAAGGCTGGGCGGTGGAGCTGGTGCAGCTCTCCACCCACAACGGCACCCACCTGGACGCGCCCTACCACTTCCACTCCACCATGGACAAGGCGCTGGGCGAAAAGAAGCCCGCCATCGCCATCCACGACGTGCCGCTGGAATGGTGTTTCCAGCCTGGTGTGAAGCTGGACTTTCGCCACAAGGCCGATGGCTACGTGATCACCGCCGCCGATGTGGAGGCCGAGCTGGCACGCATCGAGCACACGCTCAAACCTCTGGAGATCGTGGTGGTCAACACCCGCGCCGGCTCACGCTACGGGCACGACGACTACGTCTCGTCCGGTGCCGGCATGGGCTACGAAGCCACCATGTATTTGCTCGAACGTGGTGTGCGCCTGACCGGCACCGACGCCTGGAGCTGGGACGCACCCTTTGTGCACACCGCCCAGAAGTACGGCGAAACGCAAGACGCCTCGCTGATCTGGGAAGGCCATAAAGCGGGCCGCGACATCGGCTACTGCCACATCGAAAAGATGCACAACCTCGAAGCCTTGCCCGCCAACGGTTTTTTCATCAGCTGCTTTCCGCACAAGATCCGCGATGCATCGGCGGGCTGGACCCGCGCCGTGGCGATCTTCGACGACGCCCTGGTGTGAACATGGCCCCCACGCTCCACCGCTGCGCGGGTCGCTGCCCCCCGAGGGGGCTGGGCCTGCCTTGGGGCGGCCCGGCGGCTGGCCCCCTGGCCCCCACATTCCACCGCTGCACGGTTCGCTGCCCCCCGAGGGGGCTGGCCCATCCTCCCGCAAGCAGGCACGTTGCAGCCTCCTCCATCTTTGACTGACCCCAGGAACCTTTCACCCATGGAACTCAACCACACCCACGATCTGAACGCGCGCAGCTGGCTGGCAT
>NZ_JBFJMY010000468.1:0-3158 GCF_041633695.1 Hydrogenophaga sp. | reverse complement strand
CAGGACCAAGTGGCGGCGCTGGCGCCGTGGCTGCGCGCAGCGGGCGTGGGGCCGGGCGACCGCGTGGTGGCCTACCTGCCCAATATTCCGCAATCCATCGTGGCTTTTCTGGCCACGGTTTCCGTGGGGGCGATCTGGTCGGTGTGCTCTCCCGACATGGGGGCGCCCACGGTGCTGGACCGTTTCCGGCAGATCGATCCGAAGGTGTTGATCGCGGTCGATGGCTACCACTGGGGTGGCAAGCGCTTCGACCGGCGCGAAGCCGTGGCCACGCTGCTCGACGGGCTGCCCAGCGTCGAGCGCTGCGTGCTCTTGCCCTGCCTGGAGCGCAGCGCCAGCGCGGACGCGCTGCGCGGTGGCGTGCTCTGGAGCGAGGTGGTCAGCGCCCCGGCTGAACTGCGCATCGAGTCACTGCCTTTCGACCACCCGCTGTGGGTGGTGTATTCGTCGGGCACCACCGGCTTGCCCAAACCCATCGTGCACGGCCATGGCGGCATTGTGCTGGAGCAGGTCAAGCTGATGCGCCTGCACAACGACCTCGGTCCCGAAGACCGCTTCCACTGGTTTTCCACCACCGGCTGGATCATGTGGAACTGCCAGGTGGGCGGTTTGCTGGTGGGGGCGACGGCCTGCCTGTACGACGGCAACCCGGCCTGGCCCGACTACACCACGCTGTGGCGTTTCGCTGGGGAAGTCGGCGTGACGTTTCTGGGTGCCGGTGCGGCGTTTTATGCGGCCTGCCAGAAAGCCGATGTCGAGCCGCGCGAGGTGGGCGCGCTGGGGCCGCTGCGCACCGTGGGTTCGACCGGCTCGCCACTGTCCCCGGAAAGCTACCAGTGGATTGCCAAGCATGTCGGGCGCGATGTCTGGATCAACCCGATCTCCGGCGGCACCGACTTCGCCGGGGCCTTCGTCGGCGGCGTGCCGACCCTGCCCGTTGTCGTGGGAGAAATGCAGGGGCGCTGCCTTGGGGCGCGCGTCGAGGCCTTCAACGAACAGGGCCAGCCGGTCGTGGACGAGGTGGGTGAGCTGGTGTGCACCGCGCCCATGCCGTCCATGCCCCTCTACTTCTGGAACGACCCCGGCAACCGGCGCTATCTGGACAGTTATTTCGACATGTACCCCGGCGTCTGGCGGCATGGCGACTGGCTTCGCATCACACCGCGCGGCGGCGCAATCATCTACGGTCGCAGCGACACCACCATCAACCGCCACGGCGTGCGCATGGGCACGAGCGACATCTACAGCGTGGTCGAGGCGCTGCCCGAAGTGCTCGACAGCCTGGTGGTCGACCTTGAATATCTGGGGCGCGAAAGCTACATGCCGATGTTCGTCGTGCTGCGTCCGGGCGTGGCGCTGGACGCGCCGCTGATCGGGCGCATCCAGAGCGCCATCCGCGCGGCCGCGTCGCCGCGCCATGTGCCGGACGCGGTGTTTGCCGTGGCCGAGGTGCCGCGCACGCTCACCGGCAAGAAGCTCGAACTGCCGATCAAGAAGCTGCTGCTCGGCCAGCCCATCGACAAAGTGGTCAACCGCGATGCACTGACCAACCCCGCCAGCCTGGACTGGTTTCTTGAATTTGCACGCGGGCATGCCACGCAGAGCCGCTGATTTTCCCCAACTTTTTTTCACGAGGAAACACCATGAGCGATCAGGAAGTCATTTACGAAGTCAAGAACTTTGTCGCCACCATCACCATCAACCGACCCAAGACGCTCAACGCGTTCACCGGCGATACGATCAAAGAGATGGAGCGGCTGCTGGCCCAGGCCGGCAATGATCCGAAGGTCGGCGTGATCGTGCTGACCGGTACGGGCGAGCGCGCCTTTTGCGTCGGCGGTGATGTCAACTGGGAAAAGGGCGACAGCAGCGGCAAGAGCGGCCTGCAGGACCTGGAATTCAACTTCAACCGCCAGATCGCCGAATGCCCAAAGCCCGTGATCGCGCGCGTCAACGGCTACGCGATTGGCGCCGGTCACCACATTGCCTATTTCTGTGACTTCACGATTGCCGCCGAGCACGCGATCTTTGGCCAGAACGGCCCGCGCGTCGGTTCACCGGCGGGTGGTTACATCGTCTCGCATTCGGCCAATGTGCTTGGCCACAAGCGTGCGCGCGAGCTGTGGATGCTGTGCCGCCGCTACAGCGCGAAGCAGGCGTTCGACTGGGGCCTGGCCAATTCGGTGGTGCCCATGGCCCAGCTCGACGAAGAAGTGCAGAAGTACTGCGACGAATTGCTGTCGCTGTCGCCGACCTGCCTGAAGATCGTCAAGTGTTCGTTCTACCACCACATGGCCCCGATCATGGGCAAGGACATGAACGACCTGATCCAGGAAGTGGCACCCAACTATTTCAGTACCGGCGAGCAGCAGGAAGGGGCCAGCGCCTTTCTTGAAAAACGCAAGCCCGACTTCAGCAAATTCCGCTAACCGGTAATCTTTGTCCTGCGCGGCTCAGCGGGGAACTTTTAGAGACTGAAAAATGATGAACCAAGAACGTTACCCCGAGTTGCGCGCCGCCCTGCGCGATCTTTTTAAACGCTTCCCCGACGAGTACTTTCGCAAGATTGACGATGCCCGTGCTTACCCCGAGGCGTGTGTGGACGCGCTGACCAGGGCCGGCTGGCTGGCGGTGATGATTCCGCAGGAGTACGGCGGAGCTGGCTTGGGTCTGGCCGAAGCCTCGGTGGTGATGGAAGAGGTCAACCGCTGCGGCGGCAATGCCGGCGCCTGTCACGGCCAGATGTACAACATGGGCACCTTGCTGCGCCATGGCTCGGATGAGCAGAAGCGCCTCTACCTGCCCAAAATTGCCAGCGGCGATCTGCGCCTGCAGTCCATGGGCGTGACCGAGCCAACCACAGGCACCGACACCACCAAAATCAAGACCACCGCGGTCAAGCAGGGCGACCGCTATGTGGTCAATGGCCAGAAGGTCTGGATCTCGCGGATTCAGCACTCCGACCTCATGATTTTGCTGGCACGCACCACCCCGCTCAAAGATGTGAAGCGCAAGTCAGAGGGCATGTCGATCTTCATCGTTGACCTGCACCAGGCCATTGGCCAGGGCATGACGGTGAACCCGATCCGCAACATGGTTAACCACGAGACCAATGAGCTGTTTTTTGACAACCTCGAAATCCCGGCCGAGAACCTGAT
>NZ_JBFJMY010000467.1:0-3174 GCF_041633695.1 Hydrogenophaga sp. | reverse complement strand
GTTGGTCGGGATGTAGGCCGACATGTCCTGCCCTTCGGTCTCGATGATGGGCAGGGCGGTCAGCGAGCCGCCACTGCGTTCGGCGCAGAGGTGGGTGGCGCGCTCCAGCAGCCGCGAATGGATGTAGAAAATGTCGCCCGGAAACGCCTCACGTCCGGGCGGGCGGCGCAGCAGCAGCGAGAGTTCGCGGTACGCGCGGGCGTGGTGGGTGAGGTCGTCGTAGACGATCAGCACGTCGCGCCCGGCTTCCATGAAGTGCTCGGCGATGCTGGTGGCCGCATAGGGTGCGATGTAGGCCAGGCCCGGGGGCTGGTTGCCCTCGGTGACCACCACCACGGTGTAATCCAGGGCGCCATGGCTGCGCAGCCGGGCCACGGTTTTGGCCACGGCGGCGGCACGTTGGCCGATGGCGCAATACACGCACAGCACGTCTTGGCCGCGCTGGTTCAGGATGGTGTCGATGGCGATCGTGGTCTTGCCGGACTGCCGGTCTCCCAGGATCAGCTCGCGCTGGCCGCGCCCGATGGGAATCAGCGCGTCGACCACTTTCAGCCCGGTCTGCAAAGGCACGGTCACGGCGGAGCGGTCCATGATCGCGGCGGCGGGCCGTTCGATCGGCAGGCGCAGGCTGCTCGCCACCGCACCAAGGCCGTCCAGCGCACGCCCCAGCGGATCGATCACGCGGCCGAGCAGACCTTCGCCCACGGCCACGTCCATCACCCGGCCCAGGCGCTCCACCTGGTCGCCGGCCTTGAGGTGCCAGGCGTCGTCGAGCAGCACCACGCCAATGTCGTCTTCGTCCACGTTGAGCGCGATGCCGAACACGTCGCCCGGAAAGCGCACCAGCTCGTCAAAACCCACACCGGGCAGGCCGCTCACGCGGGCCACGCCGGTGGACACGCTTTGCACGGTGCCGATTTCCTGCGGCGCCAGCAGCGGCTGGGCGCGGCTGCGCGCCTGCGCCATCGCGGCCAGGGCACGGTCGGCACCGGTGCGCGGGGTCGCTGGTTCGGCGCTCATGTGGGCCCGCCCCCGTTGCGGTCGTTTGCGGCATCCACCACCGGCGTCTCGTCGTGCTCGGGCAGGGCAGGCCCGGCGGGCACCAGCAGCGCGGCGGCGGTCTGTTCCAGCGCCGCCAGGTATTGCTCCATGTTCCAGGCCAGCTTTTGCCCGCCCGCGACCAGTTCGATGCCGCCGACCAGGCGCGGCTCGGTGGCGAAGCGCAGCGGGGTCGCGGCGCTGCTGTCCGGCCCGCTCCACTGGAAGGTTTTGGAGAGCGCGGCCTGGATGGCGCTGCGTTGCCCGGCGTTCAGCTCGAACGCGCTGTGCAGCACGGCTTGGGCTCCGGGGGCTTGCAGCGCGGCGGCCATGTCGGCCCGGGCCGCCTCGGCCATGTTGCGCAAGCGGTCCAGAAAGACCTCGGTCACACGCGCTTCCAGGTCCACCTGGGCCAGATCGCGCAAGGCGTGGCGGGCCAGGGCAAAGGCTTCGTGCTGCACCCGCTCGCCCAGCGCTTGTTGCTGTTGCTCGGTCTCGCTGCGCAACGCGGCTTGTTGCCGGGCACCCAGCGCCTGCGCGGCCGCCCGCGCCTGGTCCAGCAGCCGTTGCCGCTCGGCCTGGGCTTCTTGCGTGGCCTTTTGCAGCAAGGCGTCGCGCGCCTGCTCAAAGGCCTTGTGCTGCTGCGCAAACACCTCGCCTTGCTCTTGGGCCTGGCGCATCTGGGTCTCGGCGTCGGCAATCTGGCGCGCGATCCGGGCCTCTCTGGCGTCGATGGCGTCGAGCACCGGCTGGTAGAGAAAGCGCCTGAGCAGCCAGATCAGCACCAGGAAGTTGAGCGCCTGCGCGCCGACGGTGAACCAGTCGATCAACATGGTTTTAGCGTCCCGCGACCTGGGCGATGGCGGCGTTCCAGAACGGGTTGGCAAAGATCAGGATCATCGACACCACGAAGCAGTAGATCGCCGTGGATTCGATCATCGCCAAGCCGACGAACAGGGTGCGTGTGATGGTGGGCGAT
Source organism: Hydrogenophaga sp. (assembly GCF_041633695.1). Taxonomy (GTDB): domain Bacteria; phylum Pseudomonadota; class Gammaproteobacteria; order Burkholderiales; family Burkholderiaceae_C; genus Hydrogenophaga. The sequence goes on along the minus strand of NZ_JBFJMY010000467.1, from coordinate 1,157 downwards.
GCGTCGGGTTGCTGCGCCAGCGCCGACAGCGCGGTGGCAACGGCCCGGCCCTCGGCGAGCGCGGGGCCCAGGCAGCCAAAGCCGGTGGTGAGGCCTGCGATGACGATGGAGGCCACTGCGATGATGGTCAAACTGTCCATGGTGTGGGTTCCTGGTGGGGTTTCATGAGGGGGTGGGAGGAGGGGGCGCTGGCGCTGGGCCGTCGCCGGCGTGCGTGGCGGCGGCCAGATAGACCGCGGCCAGGATGCTGAAGATGTAGGCCTGCACCATGCCGGTGAGCAGGCCGAGCGCGGTCATCACCACGGGAAAGAGAAACGGGGTGATGGTCAGCAAGATGCCGATGATCATGGCGCCGCTCATCATGTTGCCGAACAGGCGCACGGCCAGGGCCAGGGTGCGCGAGATCTCGCTGATGATGTTGAAGGGCAGCATCATCACGGTCGGCTCCAGATACGAGCGCAGGTAGCCGCGCAGGCCCAGACGGCGCACGCCGTACAGCGGCACCGCCACGAACACGCACAGCGCCAGCGCGACCGTGGTGGACAGCGAGCCCGTGGGGGGCTCGTAGCCGGGCACGATGGTGAACACGCTGGCGGTGGCCACGAACAAAAACAGGGTGCCGAGAAAGCCCAGGTACTTGCGCGGCGTGCGCAGCCCCACTTCGGCGATCTGTTGCAGCGTGCCCGTGACCACAATTTCCAGCAGGTTCTGCCAGCGCGAACGCTGGTGCTCGAACGTGAGGCGGCGCGTGATCAGCCAGGCGCCGAGCGCCAGCACCAGCATCAGCATCCAGGTGAACGCGATGGTGCCGTTGAGCTTGACAAAGCCCCACTGCCAGAGCACCCACTCGTCAGGGCTGAGGCGCATGGTCCACCTCTTGTTTCTGGCGCGCAGCGGGTGCGGCGACTGCAGCGCCCGTGGTTGAGGCCCGCGTCAGGCGCGTGACCAGCAGGCGAGCCAGCACGAAGCCCACGAGGCAGGCCAGCAGCCGCTGCCAGTGGCCGCCGCCCACCAGGTAAAAACCGGTCAGCGCCACACCCGTGCGCAGCAACAGGCTGCCCAGGAACCAAAGCGCCGGACGCGGCGAGGCTAGGAGCCTGCGCGGCAGAAGAGGCGTCGGCTGCAAATCGCCCGCAGCGGTCCATTTTTCACCGTCT
>NZ_JBFJMY010000466.1:0-3176 GCF_041633695.1 Hydrogenophaga sp. | reverse complement strand
GCCGGGTTTGCGGTTGGTGGTGGGCTGAGCCTGCATCCGCTGGCGGTTTGGCCGGGTTCCCGTGATCGCATGTTGGGTGGCAAGGGCTGCGGGGCCGCCGGGGGTACCATCGGCAGCGCAGAAGCGGCGCTTGAGCTGCTCGTGGAGCTGGGATGGACGACGTATTTGAGGGTTCGAAGGGCTGCCTGCTCTGCTTTGAGGAAGAGCAGACCATTGCCGGTGCGGCCGCCCAGGCGGCTGGGCTGGTGCTGTCCGTGATCGAACGCCACCGCTTTCCCGATGGCGAATTGCGCCTGCGCTTACCCGAGGTGCTACCGCCGCGGCTGGTGTTCTGGCGCACGCTGGACCACCCCAATGAAAAATTGGTGGAGTTGCTGCTCGCGGCGCAATCCGCACGCCAACTCGGCGCCCGGCACCTGACTCTGGTGGCGCCCTATCTGGCCTATATGCGCCAGGACATGGCGTTCAACCCCGGCGAAGTGGTGAGCCAGCGCGTGATTGGGCACTTTCTGGCCAACCTGTTCGACGCTGTCATCACGCTCGACCCGCACCTGCACCGTGTGGCCACGCTGCGCGAGGCTATTCCCTTGCCGGACGCGGTGGCGCTCAGTGGCGCGCCGCTGCTGGCCGACCACATCGCGCAGCAGCGCCAGAACGTGTTGCTGCTGGGCCCGGACGAAGAGGCCTTGCAATGGGTCGCCTTGGCGGCGCAGCGCCACGGCTGGGACCACGGCGTGTGCCGCAAGACCCGTCATGGCGACCGCCAGGTGGATGTGGCACTGCCCGACCTGCCGCTCAAAGGCCGTCAAGTGGTGTTGATGGACGACGTGGCCAGTTCCGGCCACACCCTGGCGCAGGCCGCCCGGCAGTTGCGCGCCGCAGGCGCGGCGTCGGTGGACGCCGCCGTGACCCATGCCTTGTTTGCCGAAGGCGCGGTGCGCCTGGTGCGCGAAGCCGGCGTGGGTGAAATCTGGAGCACCGATTGCATTGCCCACCCGAGCAACGCGGTGAGCATCGTGCCCTTGGTGGCGCACACGTTGGCGGAGCTGGCGGCCGCTGTTCGATAGCGCGATGCGCAAGGGCTCAGGCCAGCGCTTCGTGCACGAAGTCCAACCGGTCCTGGCAGAAGAAAATGTGTCCGTCGACAAAGCAGGTGGGTGCGCCGAAGACGCCGCGTGACACCGCTTCTTCGGTGTTGGCCACCAGTTGGGCTTTTACGGCCGAGTCGCCGACCATGGCGGTGAACGCGGCGGTGTCAAAACCGGCTTCGGACAGCACCCCTTCCAGTTCGGAGACGTCGCCCAGGTTGCGCGGCAGCACCCACATGGCCTTGAACACGGTCTTGATGTAGCGTTCGAATTCTTGGGGCTGATGCATTTGCATGCCGACCGCGCCGCGCATCAGCGTGAGCGTGTTGATGGGAAAGTTCGGGTTGAAGTTGAACGGAACGCAATAGCGCTTGGCCCAGCGCGGGAGGTCGGTGTTCATCCAGCGGCCTTTGGCCGCCACCGCCGCAGGGCTGGTGTTGCCAGTGGCCTTGAACACGCCGCCGAGCAGCATGGGCCGGTACACCAACTGCGCATCCGCATTTTTTGCGATGTCTGGCAACTGTGTGTAGGCCAGGTAGGCCGTGGGACTGCCGAAATCGAAAAAGAATTCAACGGATTTTTCGCTCATGACGGTTCTCGTTTTCACCAGGTTTCGGACCAGGGGCGCAGGTCCGTCTCAAACGTCCAGGCGCTGCGGGGCTGGCGGTGCAGTTGCCAGTAGGTTTCTGCGATGTGTTCCGGGTTCAGGATACCGTCTTGCTCTTTGAGCGCATAACGCTCGGGGAAATTGTCGGCAATGAAGCGGGTGTCGATGGCGCCATCGATCACCACATGCGCCACGTGAATCCCTTGCGGTCCGAGTTCGCGTGCCAGGCTTTGTGCCAGCGCGCGCAGTGCATGCTTGGCGCCGGCAAAGGCCGAAAAGCCAGCCCCGCCGCGCAGGCTGGCGGTGGCGCCGGTGAACAGAATGGTGCCTTTGCCGCGCGGCAACATGGCCTTGGCGACCTCGCGCCCCATCAGAAAGCCGGCCAGCGCACCCATTTCCCAGACCTTGCGGTAGACGCGCTCGGTGGTCTCGGTGACGGGGAAGTGCACGTTGGCGCCGATGTTGAACACCGCCACTTCGATGGCACCGACTTCGCGCTCGATCTGTTCGACCAGGGCGATCACCGCGGCCTCGTCGCGCGCGTCCGAGCCGAAACCACGGGCTTGTCCGCCTTCGGCCTGGATGCGTTCGACCAGCGGCACCAACTTGTCGGCCTGGCGCCGGGTCACGCAGGCGGTGTAGCCTTCGCGCGCAAAGCGGCGGGCGATGGCGCCACCGGTGGCGTCTCCGGCACCCACGACCAGGGCCGCGCCTGCGCCACTCATGCGCGCGCTCCGGCCCCGGCATCTTGCGCGAGCATGCCCGAGAGGCGTTGCAGGATGAGGCCCTCGGCTTCGTGCACGATGCGCTCGATCAGATCTTTGACCGTGGGCACGTCGTGGATGAGCCCCGCCACCATGCCGCAACTCCAGGCGCCAGCCTCCACATCGCCTTGCTGCATCACGCGTGGATAGACACCGCCCACGAGTTCGCGGATGTCTTCGATGCCCAGGGCTTCGCCCTTGTCGCGCTCGATTTCGATGATGCGTTCAACCGCCGGGTTGTTCAGCACGCGCTCGGTGTTGCGCAGGCCGCGCATGATCAACCGGGTATCGAGTTCGCTGGCCGCCACCAGCGCCTGCTTCACGTTGTCGTGCACCGGCGCTTCCCGGGTTGCAATGAAGCGCGTGCCCATGTTGATGCCCTCGGCCCCCAGCGCCAGAGCGGCCACCAGGGAGCGGGCATCGGCCATGCCACCCGATGCGACAAAAGGAATCTTCAGCTCTTCGGCGGCGCGCGGCAGCAGGATGAAGTTGGGAATATCGTCTTCGCCCGGGTGGCCGCCGCACTCAAAACCATCCACGCTGACCGCGTCGCAACCGATTTTTTCGGCTTTGAGCGCGTGGCGCACCGAGGTGCATTTGTGGATCACCTTGATGCCGCCCGCGTGCAGGGCCGGCATGTATTGCTCAGGGCTGCGCCCGGCGGTCTCCACCACTTTCACGCCACCTTCGATGATGGCGGCGATGTATTCGGGATAG
>NZ_JBFJMY010000465.1:0-3188 GCF_041633695.1 Hydrogenophaga sp. | reverse complement strand
TGGGCCATCTTGATCTGGATCTGGTCGGCGCTGTTGAGGTATTCGGCGGTGACGCCGAACCGGCCCGAGGCCACCTGCTTGATCTTGGAGCGCATGGAGTCGCCGTCTTGCAGGGTGTAGTCGACCTCAAAAACCTCCTTGCCCAGCAGTTCGGACATGGTCTGTCCCTGCTTGATCGGGATGCCCTTGAGTTCGTTGCGGTAACGCAGCGCGTCTTCGCCGCCTTCGCCGGTATTGCTCTTGCCGCCGATGCGGTTCATGGCCACAGCCAGCGTGGAATGGGCTTCGGTCGAAATGGAGCCCAGCGACATGGCGCCGGTGGCGAAACGTTTGACGATTTCCGCAGCCGGCTCCACCTCGTCGATCGGAATCGCCTTGGCCGGATCGATCTTGAATTCGAACAGGCCGCGCAGCGTCATGTGGCGCTTGCTCTGGTCGTTGATGATCTCGGCATATTCCTTGTAGGTGCTCCAGTTGTTGGCGCGCGTGCTGTGCTGCAGCTTGGCGATCGCGTCGGGCGTCCACATGTGCTCTTCACCGCGGGTGCGCCAGGCGTATTCGCCACCGGCATCCAGCATGGTTTCCAGCACCGGGTCGTCGCCGAACGCGGCCAGGTGCATGCGGATCGCTTCTTCGGCAATGCCAAAAACGCCAATGCCCTCGACGCGGCTGGACGTGCCGGTGAAGTACTTGTTCACCGTGTCGCTGTTCAGGCCAATGACCTCGAACAGTTGCGCACCGCAATAGCTCATGTAGGTGGACACACCCATCTTGGACATGATCTTGGACAGGCCTTTGCCGATCGCCTTGATGTAGTTGTAGATGGCTTTTTCTGCGCTCAGGTCGCCCGGCAGATCTTTGTGCATGGCCGCCAGCGCTTCCATGGACAGATAGGGATGCACGGCTTCGGCGCCGTACCCGGCCAGCACCGCGAAGTGGTGCACCTCGCGCGCGCTGCCAGTTTCCACCACCAAGCCGGCGTTGGTGCGCAGACCTTCGCGCACCAGGTACTGGTGCACCGCAGACAACGCCAGCAACGCGGGAATCGCCAGCTGGGTGGCGCTCACCTTGCGGTCGCTGATGATGAGGATGTTCTTGCCGCCCTTGATGGCGTCCACGGCTTCGGCGCACAAGGAAGCCAGCTTGGCCTCCACGCCCTCACGGCCCCAGGCCACCGGATAGGTGATATCCAGGGTCTGGCTGCGGAACTTGCCTTGGGTGAAGGCTTCGATGTTGCGCAGTTTCGCCATGTCGGCGAAATCGAGAATGGGCTGGCTCACTTCCAGCCGCATCGGCGGGTTGACCTGGTTGATGTCGAGCAGGTTGGGCTTGGGGCCGATGAAGGACACCAGCGACATCACGATGGCTTCCCGGATCGGGTCGATCGGCGGGTTGGTCACCTGAGCAAACAGTTGCTTGAAATAGTTGAACAGCGGTTTGTTCTTGTCGGACAGCACGGCCAGCGGGCTGTCGTTGCCCATGGACCCCAGCGCCTCTTCGCCGGCGCTGGCCATAGGTGCCAGCAGGAACTTGATGTCTTCCTGGGTGGTGCCAAAGGCTTGCTGGCGGTCCAGCAGACTCACGTCGCTGGGCAGTGGCGTGGCCGTGGCCGGGCCTTCCACGTCGTCCAGCTTGATGCGCAGGTTCTCGATCCACTGCTTGTAGGGCTTGCTGTTGGCGAGGTTGGACTTGAGCTCCTCGTCGTCGATCATGCGGCCCTGCTCCAGATCGATCAGGAACATCTTGCCGGGCTGCAGGCGCCACTTGCGCACGATCTTGTGCTCGGGCACGGGCAACACACCCGACTCGGAGCCCATGATCACGAAGTCGTCGTCGGTGACACAGTAACGCGACGGACGCAGGCCGTTGCGGTCCAGCGTGGCGCCGATCTGACGACCGTCGGTGAACACGATGGAGGCCGGGCCATCCCAAGGCTCCATCATGGCGGCGTGGTATTCATAGAAGGCCTTGCGGCGCGGATCCATTGACGAATGCTGCTCCCAGGGCTCGGGAATCATCATCATCATGGCCTGTGCCAGCGGGTAGCCGGCCATGGTCATGAGTTCCAGGCAGTTGTCGAACGTGGCCGTATCGGACTGGCTGGCAAAGCTGATCGGATACAGCTTTTTCAGATCGTCGCCCAGCACGGGTGAGGACATCACGCCCTCGCGCGCCTTCATCCAGTTGTAGTTGCCGCGCACGGTGTTGATCTCACCGTTGTGCGCCACATAGCGGTAAGGGTGGGCCAGCGGCCACTCGGGGAAGGTGTTGGTGGAGAAACGCTGGTGCACCAGCCCCAGAGCCGACACGCAGCGAGGATCTTGCAGATCGTAGAAGTAGGTGCCCACTTGATCGGCCAGCAGCAGGCCTTTGTAGACCACGGTGCGGCTGCTCATGCTCACCACGTAATACTCTTTGCTGTGGGTGAGCTTCAGGCGCTGCACATTGCCACTGCAGGTCTTGCGGATCACATAGAGCTTGCGCTCCAGGGCGTCCTGTACGATCACGTCGTTGCCGCGACCGATGAACACCTGGCGGATGACGGGTTCTTTTTTGCGCACGGTGGGCGACATGGGCATGTCGGCGTTCACCGGCACATCGCGCCAGCCCAACAGCACCTGGCCTTCGGCCGCCACAGCGCGCTCCATCTCCTGCTCGACGGCCAGACGCGAGGCGTGCTCCTTGGGCAGGAACAACATGCCCACGCCGTATTCACCGGGCGGCGGCAGCGTCACGCCCTTGGCGGCAAACTCTTCGCGGTACAGCGCATCGGGCAGCTGGATCAAAATGCCCGCGCCGTCACCCATGAGCTTGTCGGCGCCCACAGCACCCCGGTGGTCCAGGTTTTCCAGGATCTTCAGGCCCTGCTGAACAATGGCGTGGCTCTTCGCGCCCTTGATGTGGGCCACAAAGCCCACGCCACAGGCGTCGTGCTCGTTGGCCGGGTCGTACAGACCCTGTTGTTGAAGGTATTGCTGTTCGGCTGCCGTGGTCATGGCGCTTCCTTTACGGTTCAAAGGCTGGGGGACGTATCGCGAGAAGCGAAGCATAGTGCAATGCAACAAAAATGCCAACCACAATAATTGGGGTCAGATTCCAATTAAAAACATCATCTCAGATATAAACTTTAATTGGGGACATATTAAAATCCCGACCAAACAGCAGCGGTGAGGCCGCAGATGCCCGCT
>NZ_JBFJMY010000464.1:0-3194 GCF_041633695.1 Hydrogenophaga sp. | reverse complement strand
GCACCTTCGGTGCGCGCGCATTCGGCGGCGACGCTGGCCAGGCGCCGGTTGAAGGATTGGGCGCGGGTGCTGCCGGCCAGGATCAAGAGGGGGGTGGGTGTGCTCATGCGGCTATTGTGTCCCGGTTTCGGGGCTCACCGATCCGGGTGCACAAGGCCCAGGGGTTTGGGTGTCGTCGTCCAGCGCGAGCAACAGGCTGGTGCGGTGGTCCCGCGCCACGGTTTGCCAGTGCAGGCCGGTCAACGCGCCTTCGAGCGCCCACAGCAGGTTGAGACTGGCGCTGGGGCAACAACGTTTGACCCGTCGGTAGGCGGCGACCGAGCCCAGCTGTTGCAGGCGCGCCAGATCGTGGATGCCCGCAGCCTCCAGCATCGCCATGGATTTTGGCCCCAGCCCGGGCAGGGTCTGCGGCTGCTTCGGGGTGGGGCGTGTGGACATGGCGGCAGATTTGGGGCAAAGATGGGACAATCGAAGGCTCACCGCAGGGCCTGCATAGGCTGTGGCGGGCACTTGTTTCACGTGAAACACCGCATTGAACGACAGCGCGGCACACCATTGTCGCGCCCCGGAGCACCCTCACATGTTGTACCCACAGGAATTTGACGTCATCGTTGTTGGCGGTGGCCACGCTGGCACCGAAGCCGCGCTGGCCGCTGCGCGCATGGGTTGCAGCACCTTGCTGCTCAGCCACAACATCGAAACGCTGGGGCAGATGAGCTGCAACCCTTCGATTGGCGGCATCGGCAAGGGCCACCTGGTGAAAGAGGTGGACGCGCTGGGCGGTGCCATGGCCTTGGCGACGGACGAAGGCGGCATCCAGTTCCGCATTCTGAACAGCTCCAAAGGCCCGGCCGTGCGCGCCACCCGTGCCCAGGCCGACCGCATGCTGTACAAGGCCGCCATTCGCCGCATGCTGGAGAACCAGCCCAACCTCTGGCTGTTCCAGCAGGCGGTGGACGACCTGATGGTGGAGGGCGACCGGGTGGTGGGCGCCGTGACCCAGGTGGGTGTGCGTTTTCGCGGCCGCACCGTGGTGCTCACGGCGGGTACTTTTCTCGACGGAAAAATCCATGTAGGCCTGAACAACTATGCGGCAGGCCGGGCAGGTGACCCGCCTGCGGTGTCGCTCTCGGCCCGGCTCAAGGAGCTGAAGCTGCCCCAGGCGCGCCTCAAAACCGGTACGCCGCCGCGCATCGACGGCCGCAGCATCGACTACAGCAAGTGCACGGAACAACCCGGCGACGGCATGCCCGGCGGCATGGGCGAAGAGGGCCGGGTGCCGGTGTTCAGCTTCATGGGGAATGCCAGCATGCACCCCCGGCAGGTGCCGTGCTGGGTCACGCACACCAATGCGCGCACGCACGACATCATCCGCTCCGGCTTCGACCGCAGCCCCATGTTCACCGGCAAGATCGAGGGCGTGGGCCCACGCTATTGCCCGAGCGTGGAAGACAAGGTGAACCGCTTTGCCGACAAGGACAGCCACCAGATTTTTCTGGAACCCGAGGGCTTGACCACGCACGAGGTCTACCCCAATGGCATTTCCACCAGCTTGCCGTTCGACATCCAGCTGGAGCTGGTGCGCAGCATGGCCGGTATGGAAAACGCGCACATTCTGCGCCCCGGTTACGCCATCGAATACGACTACTTCGACCCGCGCTCGCTCAAGAGCAGCTTCGAAACCCGCCAGATCGCCGGCTTGTTTTTCGCCGGCCAGATCAACGGCACCACCGGCTACGAAGAGGCCGCGGCGCAAGGTTTGTTTGCCGGCATCAACGCCGCCTTGCAGTGCCGGGGCGAAGCGTCCTGGCTGCCGGGCCGCAGCGAAGCCTATCTGGGCGTGCTGGTGGACGACCTCATCACCAAGGGCGTGACCGAGCCTTACCGCATGTTCACCAGCCGTGCCGAGTACCGCCTGCAGCTGCGCGAAGACAATGCCGACATGCGCCTGACCGAAGCCGGGCGCCGCATGGGCCTGGTGGACGATGCGCGCTGGGATGCTTTCAGCCGCAAACGCGACGCGGTTTCACGTGAAACCGAACGCCTCAAAGCCACCTGGGTGAACCCGCGCAACCTGCCCGCCGCCGAGTCCGAGCGGGTGTTGGGCAAGGCCATCGAGCACGAGCACAACCTGTTCGATCTGTTGCGCCGACCCGGTGTGCACTACGCCGAACTCATGGGCATGGCCGGGCAAACGAGCGGCGCGCACGAGCAGGTGCCCGCTGTTTCACGTGAAACCTTGGGCGACTTGTACGAGCCGGTGCTGGAACAGGTGGAGATCGCGGCCAAGTACTCCGGTTACATCGACCGCCAGATCGACGAGGTGCAGCGCGCGGCCCACTACGAAGACCTGAAGCTGCCGCCCGATCTGGACTACTTGCAGGTGACGGCGCTGTCGTTCGAGGCGCGCCAAAAGCTCCACCAGCACCGCCCCGAAACCCTGGGCCAGGCCTCGCGTCTGTCGGGCATCACGCCAGCCAGCATGTCGCTGTTGTTGATCCACCTGAAAAAGGGCGGCTTCAAAGGCTTTGCAGGCAAGGCGGGCGTGGTGACCGAGCACAAGGCAGCGGCGTGAGCGCGACGCAGGAGGCGGGTGGCGCTCTCGCGCTGGCGCTGCGGCGTGGCGCCGAAACCTTGGGTCAGAACCTGGACGACGCGCAAATCGACCAACTGCTGGCCTACCAGGCCTTGATCCAGAAATGGAACCGGGTCTACAACCTGACCTCGGTGCGCGCCCCCGAAGACATGCTCACCCACCACCTGCTGGACAGTTTGGCGGCAGTGGCCCCATTGCTGCGCCAAGTGGGGCCAGGCCCCATCCGCCTGCTGGATGTGGGTTCGGGCGGTGGCCTGCCCGGCGTCGTGCTGGCCATTGTTTGCGCCCAGATCCAGGTGACCTGTGTGGACACGGTGCTGAAGAAGGCCACTTTCATCCAGCAAGTGGCCGCGAGTTTGCAGCTGCGCAATCTGCGTGGTTTGCACGCGCGGGTGGAGTCCATCGGCACAGGTGGAGCCGAAGCGGGTGGCTACGACGTGGTGTGTTCGCGGGCCTTTGCCTCTTTGGGCGATTTCACCAGCTGGTCCCGCGCCGCGCTCAAGCCTGGGGGCATCTGGATGGCCATGAAAGGCAAGCACCCGGCCGACGAGCTGGCAGGCCTGCCGCCAGGCCTGGAGGTGTTTCACGTGGAACAACT
>NZ_JBFJMY010000463.1:0-3205 GCF_041633695.1 Hydrogenophaga sp. | reverse complement strand
GCCGTTGAATCGGATACGGAAAACGCCAATTGAAACCCGCACCCACGGTGCTGTGGTACTTGCCGAACTGCGTGATCACCGCCTGCTGGCCCTCTTGCACGATGAAAAAGCCGGTGCCCAGCCAGATCAAGAGCACCACCGCCGAGATCAGCCCCGCGCCAATGCCGGTGGTCTTGGGGTCTGGTTTGAAGCTCGAAGGCCCGCCCGAACCGTTGCCGCCACCCGAGCGGCCACCGCCGCCCTTGCCGCCCAGAAAACCACCGAGCTTGCGGTTGAAGTCGCGCCAGAGTTCGTCCAGGTCCGGCGGACCTTGGTTGGCCCCCTGTTGAGGACGCTGGCTCGGGGTCGGCTTGCGCTCGCCCTTGTCGGATTCGTTGCCCGCGCCTTCACCCGGCTCTTTGTCCTGGTCCGAAGCATCTTCGCTGCGACCCCATCGCGGATCGTTCAAGTTGAAAACGCCCAGAAGCGCGCGCCAACTTCGGCCACGCCGACGGCCACTCTTCAATTCGCGGACCGATGTTTGCAGATTCAAATCCATGTGCTCTCAACTCTGTTCATGTGATAACCACCCCATTGTGCCCAATCAGGCCAGGGGATTCTCAAGTGCGGGGTACAAGCCCGGCAATATTTCGCCGCCGGGAGCGGCTTGGGCCAATAGGCATTCGGCCAGAAAGGCCCTTAATGCGGGCAGGCCTTCGCCCGTTTGGGCGCTGACATAGATACGAGGCGTGGACTGGCCATCCAGTTCCATCTGGTCGCGCAAGACATGCGGCACGGTGGCCGGTTCCATGACATCCAACTTGTTGAACACCAGCAACTGGGGCACGTGCTGGGCCCCGATTTCGGCCAGCACCGCCTGAACCGATGCCATTTGCTCGGGATGCGTGGGATTGGAGGCATCCACCACATGGAGCAGCAAATCGGCGTCGGCCGCCTCCTGCAAAGTGGCGGCGAACGCATCGACCAGCCCGTGCGGCAAATCCCGGATGAAACCCACCGTGTCCGACAACGACACCGAGCGCCCGGCCTCGCCCAGGTAGAGCTGCCGGGTGGTGGTGTCCAGCGTGGCGAACAGCTGGTCGGCGGCATAGGCCTTGGCCTTGACCAGGGCGTTGAACAGGGACGACTTGCCCGCGTTCGTATACCCCACCAGTGAAATATTGAAGGCCTCGCGCCGATCGCGCTGGCGGCGCTGCGTGGCGCGTTGCTTCTTGACCTTTTCCAGCCGCTCTTTCGTGCGCTTGATGGCTTCGCCGATCATGCGCCGGTCGAGTTCGATCTGGGTCTCACCCGGGCCACCGCGCATGCCGATACCGCCGCTCTGGCGCTCCAGGTGCGACCAGCGCCGAACCAGACGGGTGGACAGGTATTGCAGGCGGGCCAATTCCACTTGCAATTTGCCTTCGTGGCTGCGTGCACGCTGCGCAAATATCTCCAGAATCAGCAGGGTGCGGTCGTTGACCGGCAAGCCCATGTGGCGCTCCAGATTGCGCTGCTGGGCCGGGCTCAGCGATTGGTCAAACAACACCTCGCTGGCACCGGTGGACTGGGCCAGCATCTTGATTTCATCGGCCTTGCCCGAACCCACGAACAGCGCCGCATCGGGCGCGCGGCGCTTGCAGCTGACCCGCTCGACCACCGAATAACCGGCGGTCTGCGCAAGCAGCCCGAGTTCTTCGAGTTCGCGGTCGAAATGGGGCAAGCCAAAATCCACACCGACGAGAATGACCGAGGGTGTGGAGGGCGATGAAGTGGCAGACAGGCTCAAATCAACTCGAGGAGCCACCGCGGATCACGCAGGCGTCCAACCGGAACGGATCCGTGTCGGTTGCGTGCAAGCCAGTGCTCAAGCGGCAGGTGTCTCGTCCGGAGCGGCGGCAGAAAACTGCACGGGACGACCGGGAACGATGGTGGAAATCGCGTGTTTGTACACCATCTGGGTAACGGTGTTGCGCAGCAACACGACGTATTGGTCAAACGACTCGATCTGACCCTGCAACTTGATACCGTTGACCAGGTAAATCGAGACGGGCACATGCTCCCGTCGCAGCTGGTTCAGGAAGGGGTCTTGCAAGAGTTGGCCTTTGTTATTGCTCACGATATGCTCCGTGTTCAAGAATGGAATAGTTGATGATGCGCGAACCTTACCACACAGTTTGGGCCAAATAGCCGCGCCGACTGCCGACCTATTCTTTGAAGGGATTGCTGGAGGTCTTGAACTCGATCCGCAGGGGTGTGCCGACCAGGTCGAAGGCCTTGCGGAAGCGCCCCTCCAGAAACCGCTTGTACGCGTCGGGCACGTGCTCCAGCGAATTGCCATGGATCACGATGACCGGTGGATTCATGCCGCCCTGGTGGGCGTAACGCATTTTGGGGCGGAACATACCGCCGCGCTGAGGCGCCTGGAACGCCACAGCCTCCTGCAACAGCCGTGTGAGCACCGGTGTGGTCATTTTGCGCGTGGCCGAGGCGTGGGCCTGCGCAATCGACTTCCAGACCGGTCCCAGGCCCTGGCGTTTGATGGCCGAGATCAGGTGTATGGGTGCAAACTTGAGAAATGCCAGTCGGTTTTCGATCTGGCGCTCGATCTGGTCGCGCTGGTAGGCGTCGACGGCGTCCCATTTGTTGATCGCGATCACGACGGCGCGACCGCTTTCCAGGATGTAGCCGGCGATGTGGGCGTCCTGATCGGTCACGCCCTGGGTGGCGTCGAGCAATAGCAGCACGACGTGGGCGTTTTCGATCGCTTTGAGGGTTTTGACCACCGAGAATTTTTCGATGGCTTCGAACACCCTCCCCTTGCGCCGCAATCCTGCGGTATCGATCAGTTCGAACTTCTGACCGTTGCGCTCAAACGGCACGGAAATCGCATCCCGCGTTGTACCGGGCATGTCAAACGCCACCAGGCGCTCTTCACCCAGCCAGACGTTGATCAGCGTGGATTTGCCCACATTGGGCCGTCCGGCCACCGCCAGGCGGATCACGCCCACGGCTTCTTCGGGGATTTCGGCTTCCTCGTCGGACCAGCCAGGCACGCTTTCCAGGGCCCCGTCCAGCATGGTGCGGATGCCCTGCCCATGCGCGCCCGACACCGGTATCACCTCGCCCAGGCCGAGCTCAAAGAACTCCACCAGCTGCAGGCCTTCCGTCATGCCCTCGGCCTTGTTGGCCACCAACAAGGTGGGTTTGCCCAGGCGGCGCAGGT
>NZ_JBFJMY010000462.1:0-3205 GCF_041633695.1 Hydrogenophaga sp. | reverse complement strand
GACGATGAGGACACGGTCCGCACCTCCGCCGTCACGGCGCGCAAGCGGTTCATCAAGCGTGCGCCAGCGCTGCTGTCCATGCCGTTGATCCAATAGGTGCCCAGTTCTCTGGCCTGGTTGAACACCGAATCCAGTTTGTAGACCTCGCTCGCGGTCCATTGCGTGGTCACCCGCTTCAGCTCGACCGGGCTGATGCCGTCGCGGGCAATGCGCGCCACCTCGGCCTGCAAAGCACTGGCGGCCCGCTCGGGCGCCGTGCCAGAAGTGGGCACGGCGGTGAGCAGGAACAGCGCGGGGCCTCGCCCCAGCAAGCTGCTGGAGGCGCCCGCGCTGTCGGCCAAGCGTGCGCCCGTGGCGGCACCGTCCACCCGGCCCTGCACCAGGGCGCGCTCCAGCCGGGCACCGCTGTAGCCATCGAGCACCGCCGCCAGCACCGCCAGGGCCAGCGCGTCCTGGCTGTCCGGATCGGCCGCGTCGGGGTCGGTGAAGCGCGGCGCCTTGTAGGCCAGCGCCACCACCGACTGTTCGGCCACGGCGCGGTACTCCAGCCGGCGCGGCCCATGCTGGCGCGGTTCGTCGCGGGGTTTGCGCGTGGGCACGGGCCGCGCGGCGATAGCGCCGTAGTACCGGTCGGCCCAGGTCTTGACCTGCGCCACGTCCACATCGCCCACGATCACCACGGCGGCATTGGCCGGGCTGTACCAGCGCTGGTAGAACGCACGGGCGTCGTCCGGCGTCATGGCCTTGAGATCGCTCTCCCAGCCGATGACAGGCCGCCGGTACGGGCTGGCCACATAGGCCATGGCGTTGAGCGCGTCAAACAAACGCGCCCGGGGAGATGCCTCGGTGCGCTGGCGGCGCTCTTCGTGGATCACCTCGATCTCGCGCACAAACTCGTCATCGCTCCATTGGTTGTGGGCGAAGCGGTCGGCCTCCAGCGCCATCATGGCTTCGAGCTTGGCCGCCGGTATCTGCTGGTGATACGCGGTGGCGTCGCGGCTGGTGAAAGCGTTCTCGCGCCCGCCTAGAGCCGCCACGCGGCGCGAGAACTCGCCCGGCGGCACGCTGGGCGTGCCCTTGAACATCATGTGCTCCAGCACATGGGCCACACCCGAAGTGCCGTCCACCTCGTCCATCGAGCCCACCCGCACCCACAGCATGTGGGCCACCGTGGGTGCGCGGTGGTCGGCCTGCACGATCAGCGTCATGCCATTGGCCAGCGTGAAGGTCTGGGCGTGCGTGGCCGCAGCCACCGCGGGTGCTTGGGCCAGCGCGCTGCCCAGCTGCATCAGGATGGCCGCCAGCAGCGCGGGCACCAGGGGTATGTTTCGTTTCATAGAATGCAATGGATTCTAGAGATAGCCAAATGTTCTCGTTCTTCCGAAAAAAACCCCCAACCCCTCCCGCCACACCGGCACCCGTCCACGAACCCGCCCCCCTGACACCGGGGCTGCCACCGGCCGAACCCGCTCGGGTGGACAGCGCCCCGGCTCTTGCACCCGCACCCACAACTGCGCCAGCGCCAGCGCCCGTTGAGGCGCTAGTGCAAGATCCCAAGCCAATCGCTGCTGCGCCTCAGGCGGTTGAAAAATCCAGCAGCGAGGCGGTGCCCGCTGTGGCGCCGCGCCTGAGCTGGATCGACAAACTCAAGGTCGGCCTGCGCAAAACCGGCACCGGCTTGACCACCGTATTCACCGGCACCCGCATCGACGAGGCGCTGTACGAAGAGCTGGAAACCGCGCTGCTCATGGCCGATACCGGCGTGAAAGCCACCGAACACCTGCTGGCCGACCTGAAAAAGCGGGTGAAAGACAGCAGAACCACCGACCCGGCCGCCGTCAAAGGCCTGCTGGCCGATGCCATGGTGGCCTTGCTCGCCCCCTTGCAAAAGCCGCTGCAGATCGGCGAACACAAGCCCACGGTGATCATGGTGGCGGGCGTGAACGGCGCGGGCAAAACCACCTCCATTGGCAAGCTCACCCGCCACCTGGCCGACGCCGGTGCCACGGTCTTGCTGGCCGCCGCCGACACGTTCCGTGCCGCCGCGCGCGAGCAGCTAGCCGTCTGGGCCGACCGCAACACGGTGGAAATCATCACGCAACAAGGCGGCGACCCCGCCGCCGTGAGCTTTGACGCCGTGACCGCCGGCAAGGCAAGGGGCCGCGACGTGGTGCTGGTCGATACCGCCGGGCGCCTGCCCACGCAACTGCACCTGATGGAAGAGCTGCGCAAGATCAAGCGCGTGGTGCAAAAGGCCGATGCCACGGCGCCGCACGAGGTACTGCTGGTGATCGACGGCAACACCGGCCAGAACGCGCTGGCGCAGGTGAAGGCCTTCGACGAAGCGCTGGGCCTGACCGGCCTCATCATCACCAAGCTCGACGGCACGGCCAAAGGCGGTGTGATCTGCGCCATCGCGCGCGAAAAACCGGTGCCGATCTACTTCATCGGCGTGGGCGAAAAACTGGAAGATCTGGAAACCTTTGACGCGCGGGAATTTGCGCAGGCCTTGCTGGCTTGAAGAAATAGCCCCCACGCTCCGCCGCTGCGCGGGTCGCTGCCCTTGTTCAAGGGCAATTCGGCCTGTGACAATTTTTCGCCGTAGGCCGATGGTTGTTTGCGCAATAGGGTCGCGGGTCGGTATTGCGGGGCCTCTTGCTGGTCAATGGAACCGTTTGTTTGGATCACGGCCTATGTCCGGTCGAGGCTGACTGCAGCCGGTCAGGTTTTGCAGCCCAATGACAGCCGCCGCAGAAACCTGCCATTCGTAATCCTGCGAGGCGGTCGACCGCTGTACATTCGGCAGCGGCCACTCATCAGCGATGGGCCGCACCAGGTGCCGAGCGTCTCCTACACGCCAAGGCGACCGGCTCTTCGCGACCCACTTCAGTCCTTCACCCCTGAGTCCCAGAGCAGTCCTTCTTGGCTCGAACGGTTGGTATCGGAGGGGTGTCTCGCGATATGCGGGCTATAGTGCAAATATTAAATGGGTTCGCCGACTCGGTCCAGTCAGCGTCCCGCGCCGCGGAATGGCAGCAACAGGTGCACGAACTTTGTCAGACCTGTTATCCCTGGTCCTGCTCTTGTGACCTGCCCCCCACCAGCCGTACCAGTCTGAAGTTAGTGAAGTCCGTCAACCACCAGGAGAATGACGGACATGAAGAAGAGCAGATTCACCGAGGAACAGATCATCGGCTTCCTCAAG
>NZ_JBFJMY010000461.1:0-3236 GCF_041633695.1 Hydrogenophaga sp. | reverse complement strand
GCCGTGGCGCATGATCGACGCCATCGTGTACATCTGCGCATGGCAGTGCACCGCGCTGCCGCCGTTCTGGTTGATCTCCTGCAGGATCAGGCAGGCGTCGAGCAGCGGCAACCCGGCGCCGCCGTATTCCTCGGGGATCAGCGCGGCCAGCCAGCCGGCCTTGGCCATCGCGTCGACGAAGGCTTCCGGATAGGCGCCGTCCTGCGCGCACTGGCGCCAGTATTCGGGGCCGAAGCCCTTGCACAGCTCCTTGACGGCGGCGCGGATCTGGCCCTGGGTCTCGGTGTAGTCGAAGTTCATGGGGATGTTGGCCTTGTTTGTCTGTGTCAATTGACGACGCCTTGCTGTCGCAGCGCCGCCAGTTCATCGGCCTGCAGGCCCAGCGCTGTCAACACCTCGTTGGTGCTCGCGCCCAGCACGGGCGGCGGCGGGCCGCTGCGCCCGCGCCGGCCCTGCGAACTGAAGGGCAGGCCCATGGTCTGGTGTTGCGGCGCGCCCGGCAGCGGCAGCGCGCCCAGCATGGCGACCGCTTGCACCTGTTCGTGCGCCAGCATCTGGGCCACGTCGTGCATCTCGCTGCAGGGCGCACCGGCCGCGCGCAGCGCCGCCACGCAGTCGGCGGTGCTGCGCTGCCGGGTGCGCGCTTCGAGCTCGGCGTGCAGCGCCTCGCGATGGCCGATGCGCGCCGAAATGTCGATGAAGCGCGGGTCCTGCGCCAGCTCTGGGCAAGCCAGCGCGCTGCAAACGCAGCTGAACAGCCGGTCGTTCGCTGCAGCAATGAAGACCTTACCGTCGGCGCTGTCGAAGAGCTCGTAGGGCGCCATCATCGCCATCGCCGAACCCATCTTGCGCGGTAGGCGCTGGGTGGCCAGGTAGTTCGCCACCGGCACCGTCATCCACGACAGCCCGGTCTCGAGCAGGCTGGCGTGCACGCGCATGCCTTCGCCCGTTGTGGCGCGGTGCAGCAGCGCGGCCAGGATGGCCATCGTGGCCCACATGCCGGTGCCCATGTCGATGAGCGACACGCCGACGCGCGCCGGCTCGTCACCTTCGTGGCCGCTGACGCTCATGATGCCGGTGAAGGCCTGCATCAGCGGGTCGTAGCCGGGCAGCGCGCGCATCGGGCCGACCTCGCCGAAGGCGCTGATCGCGCAGTACACGAGGCGCGGATTGGTCGGTCGCAGGTGTTCGTCGCCGAGGCCGCGCGCTTCGGCGCTGCCGGGCTTGAGCGAATGCACCAGCACGTCGGCACCGGCCGCCAGGCGCGCAACCAGCTGCTGGCCGGCCGCGCTGTCGAGATCGATGCAGACGCTCTTCTTGTTGCGGTTCAGCGCCACGAAGCCGGTCGAGACGCCGGCCACTTCGGGCGGTTTCCACTGGCGCGCATCGTCGCCGCTGCCGGGGCGTTCGTTCTTGATAACCTCGGCGCCGAGGTCGCCGAGGGTCTGGGTGCAAAACGGGCCGGCCACGTTTTGGGTCAGGTCGAGCACGCGGCAGCCGGAGAGAATGGCGTCGAGCATGTTCAATTCGGTGGGCCAAAGGATTACATGCGGAACACGCCGAAGTGCGTGTCGCGCGCCGGCACGCGGCCCGCCAGCTCCAGCAGCAAAGCCATGGTGTCGCGTGTTTCCAGCGGGTCAATCACCATGTCGCACCACAGGTTGGAGGCGTAGTTGTAGGGACTGGAAAAGCTCTCGAACTGCTCGCGTATCGGTTGCTTGAATTGCTCGCGTTCTTCGTCGCTCCAGCTAGTGCCCTCGCGCCGGTGGATGTTCTCGCGCACCAGGCCCAGGGTGGTGGCGGCCTGCTCTGGGCCCATCAGCGCGGCGCGGCCGGTAGGCCACATCATCATCACGTTGGGCTTGAACGGGCGCCCGCACATCGCCAAGTAGGCCGCCGCGTACGAGCCTCCGGTGATCAGCGTGTAGCGCGGCACGTTGGCCGAGGCCATGGCCGTCATGAACTTGGCGCCGTGCTTGGCAATGCCCTGCTGCTCCACGGCTTTGCCGACCATGAAGCCCGACACATCGGCCATGAACAGCAGCGGAATGTCGCGCTGGCAGCACAACTCAATGAAGTGCGCGCCCTTGAGCGCGCTCTCGGAGAAGATCACGCCGTTGTTGGCCAGAATGCCGATCTGAAAGCCCTTGATGCGAGCAAAGCCGCAGATCATGGTGTCGCCGTACAGGGGTTTGAACTCCTGCAGGTCACTGTCGTCGATCAACCGCAGCAGCACTTCGCGGTTGTCGGTCGGATGCCGGTTGTCGGCGCTGACAATGCCGTAGATCTCGCGCGGGTCATGGCGCGGCGGCAGCGGCGGCACCACGTCCCAGCGCTGCTTGGCTGCGGTACCGAGGTTGGCCACGATGCCGCGCACGATGGCGATGGCATGGCCATCGTTCTCGGCCAGGTGGTCAGTGACGCCGCTGATGCGGCTGTGCATCTCGCCGCCGCCCAGGGTTTCAATGTCAACCTCTTCCTTGGTGGCGGCGTACACCAGCTCGGGCCCGGCGAGGAACATCGCACCCTGGTTGCGCACGATCACCGCTTCGTCGCACAGCGCCGGGAGATAGGCGCCGCCGGCGGTAGACGGCCCGTGCACGGTCGCGATCTGGGTGATGCCCTCGGCCGACATGCGGATCTGGTTGTAGAAAATGGAGCCGAACTGGCCGTCGTCGGGGAAAATATGCGCCTGCTCCGGCAGGTTGGCGCCGCCCGACTGGACCATGGTGATGCACGGCAGCCGGTGCTGCCAGGCGAACATCTGGGCCCGCACATGCTTTTTAGCGGTGATGCCGTAGTAGGTGCCGCCCTTGACCGTGGCATCGTGGATCATCAGCATGCAGGCGCGCCCGCACACCAGCCCCACGCCGGTGATGATGCTGCCGCCCGGCGGCACGCCCTCGTACAGGCCGTCGCCGGCAAGCTGCCCGAACTCGAGGAAGGGCGAGCCGGGGTCGAGTACGGCAGCCAGGCGCTCGCGCGGCAGCAATTGCTTGCGCTTCTTGTGCAGCAGGCGCGCCTTTTCGGGGCCGCCGACCAGGGCACGCGTGCGGCGTTCATGCAGATCAACAATGCGCGCCTCGTAGGCTTCACGGTTGCGCTGGAACTCGGGCGAGTTCGGCGCGGCGGTGGATGTCATCAAGCTCATTTTGGCAGCCCCTAAAGTGGCTCAGTGTGGGTCGGTCATCAGGCGATCAGGCCTCCGCACGCAGCGCCGCAAAGCGCTGCAGGTG
>NZ_JBFJMY010000460.1:0-3240 GCF_041633695.1 Hydrogenophaga sp. | reverse complement strand
TCCCGTGGCTATGGGCGCCTAAGCGACGATCTGCTCGAAGTGCGGGACGACACCCCAGCCGAAGACACCGGGGACGAACCCGCCCTGATCCGCCGAACCACGGGTGTACCGGTGTTTGTGGCCCGCCAGCGGGCGGCGGCGGCACGGGCTCTGTTGGCCGCGCATCCCACGGTGGACGTGCTGCTGTGTGACGACGGGCTGCAACATCTGGCGCTGGCGCGCGACATCGCGGTGGTGGTGTTCGACGACCGTGGCGTGGGCAATGGCTGGCAACTGCCCGCAGGCTTGCTGCGCGAACCCTGGCCGCCCGGCCACCACGCCAGCCGGCCCGATCTGCTGCTGCACCAAAGCCGCGACCAGCATCCAGCCAGCGCACTGACCGTCCCCACAGGTCTACCGGCGTTCGGGGCTGTGCGCCGATTGGCCGAACATGCTTTCAACGCCGAGCAACACCGCATACCCCTGACGCAGCTGCGCGACCAGCCTGTGGTGGCGGTGGCGGGCATTGCCCGCCCCGACGTGTTTTTTGACATGCTCCAAGAGCGCGGCCTGCAGCTGGCCCGGACCGTGCCACTGGCCGATCACGCCGGCGCCGACGCCTACCGCGCCGTGCTGCAAAACGCCCAGCAAGCCATCGTCTGCACCGAAAAAGACGCGGTGAAGCTGTTTGCGGCCGCGCGCGATCAAGGCGGCACGACCCCGCCGATCTGGGCCGTGCCGCTTGCGCTGCAGGTCGACCCCGGGTTTTTCACCGCCATCGACGCCTTGCTCCATCAGGTTCGGGAAAGCCTCGCGAAGCGGGCCCGCGCGACGGATTGAGCACCGGCCCGACTATCATCGGCGCATGGACACCAAACTGCTTGAACTGCTGGTCTGCCCGGTCACCAAGGGCCCATTGTTGTACGACCGCGAGAAACAAGAACTGCTGTCGCGCAGCGCGCGTCTGGCCTATCCAATCCGCGACGGTATTCCCATCCTGCTCGAAGACGTGGCCCGCCCCATCACCGAAGAAGAAGCGGCCCGCCCAAAGGCCCCCAGCCCGCAGCCATGAGCGACGGCGCGGCCCCTGGATTCACCGTGCTGATACCGGCACGGCTGGCGTCCAGCCGACTGCCCAACAAACCCCTGGCCGACATCGCGGGCCTTCCCATGGTGGTGCGCGTGGCCCGACAGGCGGCCCAAAGCGGCGCAGCCCGCTGTGTGGTGGCGGCCGACGATGCCCGCATTCTCCAAGCCTGCCAAGCCCATGGCGTGACCGCCGTGCTGACCCGCAGCGACCACGCCAGTGGCAGCGACCGCCTGGCCGAAGCCTGCGTGCAACTGGGACTGCCCGATGACGCCGTGGTGGTCAATGTGCAAGGCGACGAGCCGCTGATCGACCCGACCTTGATCGACGCAGTGGCCGACGAGCTGCGCCAGCGCCCCGACTGCGTCATGAGCACAGCCGCCCATGCCATCGCCAGCATGGGCGATTTTCTGAACCCCAACGTGGTCAAAGTGGTGCTGGACCGCCACCACACCGCACTCTACTTCAGCCGGGCGCCCATTCCCTGGTGGCGCGACGGCATGGCGGCCGCGCCTGGCACTGCAGCGCCACCGGCCAGCCTGCCCAGCCCCGCGCCGCTGCGCCATGTCGGCATCTACGGCTACCGCGTCGGGTTCTTGCGCTCGTTTCCGCTGTTGGACCCAGCGCCCCTGGAGCACACGGAGTCGCTCGAACAACTGCGTGTGCTCTGGCACGGACAGCGCATTGCGGTACACGTTTGCGACCAGGCCCCCGGCCCTGGCGTGGACACCTTGGACGACCTGGAGCGGGTGCGCCTGATCGTCGCCAAGCAGGCCGCATAAGGGCCTCTTTCCCCTGCTCTGAGCTGTAAGGCTGGTGCACGGAGGTGCATGCTATCCTCGCCCGGTTGCCCCGCACCCGGTGCGAGAGGCCGCCGCCTGCTGCAGGTGGCCAAGAAATTGAAACCATGAAAAAAGGAAAGCGATGAGACTGATACTTCTGGGCGCTCCGGGCGCCGGCAAGGGCACGCAAGCCACCTTCATCTGTCAGAAATACGCGATTCCCCAGATCTCCACCGGTGACATGTTGCGCGCTGCCGTCAAGGCCGGCACACCGCTGGGCCTGCAAGCCAAAGCGGTCATGGAATCGGGCGGATTGGTGAGCGACGATCTCATCATCAACCTGGTCAAAGAACGCATCGCCCAGCCCGACTGCGCCAAGGGTTTCTTGTTTGACGGTTTTCCACGCACCATCCCGCAGGCCGATGCCATGAAGGCCGCTGGCGTGAAGCTCGACTACGTGCTGGAAATCGACGTGCCTTTTGAGGCCATCATCGAACGCATGAGCGGGCGCCGCTCGCACCCGGCCTCGGGCCGCACCTACCACGTCAAGTTCAACCCCCCCAAGGTCGAAGGCAAAGACGATGAAACCGGCGAACCCTTGATCCAGCGCGAAGACGACAAGGAAGCAACCGTCAAGAAGCGCCTGGAGGTCTACAGCGCACAGACCCGCCCGCTGGTGGACTACTACAGCAACTGGGCCAAAAGCGACGCCGCTGCCGCGCCCAAGTACCGCGCCATCAACGGTACCGGCTCGGTAGAAGAGATCACCGCGCGCGCGCTGGCTGCCTTGTCCGCCTGAAGCGCGCCAACCACGCCAGCACAGCACAGCCCGGCCAAAGCCGGGCTTTTTTTCGCCGTTTCAATGGAACGGCAACCCCAAGTACCCCGCTTCAGTTTTCCATCAACGCCAGCATCAAGGCAATGCGTGCTTTCACCGGCGACAAGCCCGCCGAGTCGGGAAACAGCGCCGCGCTGTTGGCCAGCACCCGACCATGGGCGCAGCGCGATGCCCGGACCACCCGAACGCCACTGGCCTGCGCCTCCAGCAAAGCGTCCGAGAGCGCCGTGTGCAGCGTGCCATTGCCGGTTCCCGCCACCACCAGGCCACGCAACGGGTTTTCAGGGTGGGCCGCGCTGTGCGCGAGCAAGGCACGCACCACCGATCCGTCGGCGTCCGCGTGGCTGACCACCAGCTCCACCCAGGGCAAGCCGCCGGCCTGCCGCAACCGCAACAGGGCGGCTGCATCGTAGGGGACCGCATCGTTGTCCGGTGCCACCCAAGCGCGGAACAAGCGCAAGTGCCCTTCTTCCACGCAGCCCAAGGCCCCGGCATCGCCCGAGTCGAACGCGTCCACCCGGTAGGTGTGGACTTTGCTCACGTCGCGGGCCAGG
>NZ_JBFJMY010000459.1:0-3250 GCF_041633695.1 Hydrogenophaga sp. | reverse complement strand
GCTGGTCGAGTTCTGCTGGCGCGGCGGACGGATCCAGTCGAGTGCGAACGCCAGCGCGGTCCAGCCGGTCTGCGGGCGCAGCTTCTCCTGGCCCACGTAGTGCGCCCAGCCGCCGCCGCTCTGGCCGATGCAGCCGCACATCATCAACATGTTGATGATGCCGCGGGAGTTCATGTCGCTGTGGTACCAGTGGTTCATGGCCGCGCCGATGATGATCATCGACTTGCCCCGGGTCTTGTCGGCGTTGTCGGCGAACTGGCGTGCCACGGCAATCACCTGGTCGCGCTGGACGCCGGTGATCTTTTCTTGCCAGGCCGGCGTGTACGGCGTGTCGTCGTCGTAGCTGCTGGCCACGCCGGTGATTTCGCCGGAGCTGCCCCCCTCGCCCGGCAGGCCGCGTGCCACACCGTAGTTGGCCACCGTCAGGTCAAACACCGTGGCCACCAGGGCGTAACGTTCTTCGCCGGCCTTGCCCAGTTTGATGCGGCGCATCGGCACCATGCGCACCAGCACGTCGCCGGTGGCGCTGGCTTGTTCGTTGGCCGTGAAGTTCGGTGTGGCGATGCCGCCAAAGTAGGGGAAGCCCACCTTGCCCACGTCGTAGTCGGGCTGCGCCCCTTCCATCAGGCTCAGTTTGAGTTTGACCTCGCTGCCGTGGCGCGCCTCCTTGTTTTCAAGGTTCCACTTGCCCACGTCTGCGCGCCCTTCGGCGCCCCAGCGGAAACCGATGGAGCCGTTGGGCAAGACGATCTTGTCGCTCTCGTCCATGGCCACGGTCTTCCAGTCGGCGTTGTTGTCCTGCCCGAGCTGGCCGTTGAAATCGCTGGCGCGCAGGTAGCGGCCCGGCACCAACACCTTGCGGCCATCGGGCAATATGCGTTCTTCGAGCTGCACCAGGTTGGGCAGGTCGGTGTAGCGGCGCACATAGTCGTCGAAGTAGCTGCTGCGCTTGTCAAAGTAGAACTCTTTGAGGATCACATGGCCCATGGCCATGGCCACGGCGGCGTCGGTGCCCTGCTTGGGGTGCATCCAGAGATCGCAGAGTTTGCTGATCTCGGCGTAGTCGGGCGTGATCGCCACGGTCTTGGCGCCCTTGTAGCGCACCTCGGTGAAGAAGTGGGCGTCGGGCGTGCGGGTCTGGGGCACGTTGGAGCCCCAGGCGATGATGAAGCTGGAGTTGTACCAGTCGGCCGATTCGGGCACATCGGTCTGCTCGCCCCAGACTTGCGGGCTGGCGGGCGGCAGGTCGCAATACCAGTCGTAAAAGCTCATGCACACGCCACCGATCAACGACAGGTAACGCGAGCCGGCGGCGTAGCTCACCATGGACATGGCGGGAATGGGCGAGAAGCCGATCACGCGGTCGGGGCCGTACTTCTTGGCCGTGTAGACGTTGGCGCTGGCGATCATCTGGTTGACCTCGTCCCAGCTGCTGCGCACAAAACCGCCCATGCCGCGCAGTTGCTGCCATTCCTTGCGCGCCTCGGTGTTCTCCACCACGGCGGCCCAGGCGTCCACCGGCGACTTCGCAATGGCGAGCGCGGCGCGCCAGTGCTTGAGCAAGCGGCCCCGCACCATGGGGTACTTGACGCGGTTGGCGCTGTACAGGTACCAGGAGTAGGACGCGCCGCGCGCACAACCCCTGGGCTCGTGGTTGGGCAGGTCGGGGCGGGTGCGTGGGTAATCCGTCTGCTGGGTTTCCCAGGTGACGATGCCGCCCTTCACATACACCTTCCACGAGCAAGAGCCGGTGCAGTTCACGCCGTGCGTGCTGCGCACAATCTTGTCGTGCGCCCAACGGTCGCGGTAAGCGTCTTCCCAGGTGCGGTCTTCACCGGTGGTGACACCGTGGTCCCCCGAGAAGGATTCCTGCGGTGCGGAAAAGTGGGTCAAGCGGTCGAGAAAATGGCTCATGAGGCTCTCCGGAAAAATGGGGGTGCGACTGCAACCCATACAAGCGCAACGTGCGAAGGGGATAGATCCAAGGACACCGCCGGGCTGGCTTTGCCAGACGGCTGGTGTCGCCCCCCTCCCAGGGGGGTGGCGCCGAAGGCGACGCGGGGGGTAGTCATGGCTAGGGGTTCTTGATCTCCGCACCGGCGCGCAGATAGAACCACCAGTTCAGGATCAGGCACAGGGCGTAAAAAATGGCGAAGCCGTACATGGCGTTTTCTGGCGAACCGGCCTTGATCTGCTGGCCGATCACCACCGGCGCGATGAAGGCGCCGTAGGCGGCCACGGCAGAGGTCCAGCCCAGCACCGGGCCGGCTTGCTGGCGGTCAAAGATGACGCCGATGGTGCGAAAGGTCGAGCCGTTGCCGATGCCGCTGGCCGCGAACAACACGATGAAGAGCGCGAGGAAGGCGAAGAAATACGTTTCTGGCGTGGTCGAGTGGTAGGCCTGCTGCATCACGTAGCCCACGGCCACCCCGGCGACCACCATCGCCGCGCACACCCACTGGGTGACGATGGAGCCGCCGACCTTGTCGGAAATCCAGCCGCCAACGGGTCGTATCGCGGCGCCCACGAAGGGGCCGATCCAGGCGTAGGCCAGCACGGCCGGGCCGTTCGGATTGACCAGGCTGTGTTGCATGACCCCGTTGGCATCGGGCACGTGGCTGATGCCGAAGATCACCTTCATGGCCAGCGGCAGCGCCATCGAAAAGCCGATGAAGGAGCCGAAGGTGACGATGTACAGAATGGTCAGGGACCAGGTGTGCTGGTTGCTGAAGATGGCGAACTGCTTGGCGACGTTGTCCTTCATCGCACCAAACGCGGTGATCTTCATCACCATCAGCGTGCTCACGATGATCAGCGGCATGGCGAGCCACATGTTCAACAGACCGAGGCCGCTGGGAGCGGGCAGGTAGAGATACAAACCCAGGCCGGCCGGAATGAACGACAGCGTGTAGAGCCAGATGATTTTCAGAAACGCCGCGATCGGGCCGCCGGTATCGGGCGAGACGGTCTTGAGGTTGTTCATGCCCAACCAGCACAGGATCGACAGCGGCACCAGCGACAACACCCAGGCAAAGCCCGCGTTCTGGATCCAGGTGGGTGTGCCGGGTGGAATGGCGCCGAAAATCCAGCCGCTTTCCTTTTGCAGCGTCATCGACTCACCGCCGAGCGCGCCGAGCAAAGGCACGGTCATCACCAGCGGGATCACGATCTGCATCGTGGTCACGCCGAAGTTGCCCAGACCCGCGTTCAGGCCCAGGCCGGTCCCTTGCAGGCGCTTGGGGAAGAAGGT
>NZ_JBFJMY010000458.1:0-3258 GCF_041633695.1 Hydrogenophaga sp. | reverse complement strand
GCCAGCTTCGAGCCCAGCATCGACTACGTGGTGACCAAGATCCCGCGTTTCGCCTTCGAGAAGTTCCCGGCCGCCGACCCGCACCTGACCACGCAGATGAAGAGCGTGGGCGAAGTCATGGCCATGGGCCGGACCTTCCAGGAATCGTTCCAGAAAGCCCTGCGCGGCCTGGAAGTCGGCGTGGATGGCATGAACGAAAAAACCCAGGACCGCGAGATCCTGGAGCGCGAACTGGGCGAACCCGGACCGGAGCGCATCTGGTACGTGGGCGACGCCTTTGCCGCGGGCTGGACCCTGGCCGAAGTGCACCAGTTCACCAAAATCGACCTGTGGTTCCTGATCCAGATCGAAGAAATCGTGAAAATCGAATTGCAGCTGGAGCAGACCAGTCTGGAAGCCCTCGCAGCAGACACCCTGCGTGGCCTGAAGAAAAAGGGCTTTTCCGACCGCCGCCTGGCCAAGCTGCTCAAGACCAACGACCAAGCGGTGCGCGAGCGCCGCCACGCCGAAAACATCCGCCCGGTCTACAAGCGGGTGGACACCTGTGCCGCCGAGTTCGCTACCGACACCGCTTACCTGTATTCGACCTACGAAGGCCATGGCGACGGCGAATGCGAAGCCGAGCCGACGAACAACAAAAAGATCATGGTGCTGGGTGGTGGACCCAACCGCATCGGCCAGGGCATCGAGTTCGATTACTGCTGCGTGCACGCAGCACTGGCCCTGCGCGAAGACGGTTACGAGACCATCATGGTCAACTGCAACCCCGAGACCGTGTCCACCGACTACGACACCAGCGACCGCCTGTACTTCGAGCCCTTGACACTGGAAGACGTGCTGGAAATTGTGGACAAGGAAAAACCGGTTGGCGTGATCGTGCAATACGGTGGCCAGACGCCATTGAAGCTGGCGCTGGGCCTGGAGGCCGCAGGTGTGCCCATCATCGGCACCAGCCCGGACATGATCGACGCGGCCGAAGACCGGGAGCGCTTCCAGAAGCTGTTGCACGAGCTGAAGTTGCGCCAGCCACCCAACGCCACCGCGCGCACCGAAGCCGATGCCCTGGAGAAGGCTGCGGCCCTGGGTTATCCGCTGGTGGTGCGCCCGAGCTATGTGCTGGGCGGTCGCGCGATGGAAATCGTGCACGAGCAGCGCGATCTGGAGCGTTACATGCGCGAAGCGGTGAAGGTGTCGCACGATTCACCGGTGCTGTTGGACCGCTTTTTGAACGACGCCATCGAGTGCGATGTGGACGCGATTCGCGACCACACCGGGCGCGTCTTCATCGGCGGGGTGATGGAACACATCGAGCAAGCCGGCGTACACAGTGGCGACTCGGCCTGTTCGCTGCCACCGTATTACCTGTCCAAAGAAACGGTGGATGAGCTCAAGCGCCAGACCGCGGCCATGGCCGAGGGCTTGAATGTGATCGGCCTGATGAACGTGCAGTTCGCGATCCAGGAGATCGACGAAGGCGGCGCCAAGAAGGACGTGATCTTCGTGCTGGAAGTGAACCCGCGCGCCTCGCGCACGGTGCCCTTTGTCTCCAAGGCCACCGGCATCCAGCTGGCGAAGGTGGCGGCGCGTTGCATGGCCGGCCAGTCGCTGGACGCGCAGGGCATTGGCGCGGAGGTGAACCCGCCGTATTTCAGCGTCAAGGAAGCGGTGTTTCCGTTCGTGAAATTCCCCGGTGTGGACACCATCCTCGGCCCCGAGATGAAATCCACTGGCGAAGTGATGGGTGTGGGCAAGACCTTTGGTGAAGCCTTCGTGAAGAGCCAGTTGGGTGCAGGCACCCATCTGCCCACTTCGGGCAAAGTCTTTCTCACCGTCAAGAACAGCGACAAGCCGCGCGCGGTGGAGATCGCTCGGCAACTCGTGGACATGGGTTTTGTGCTGGTGGCCACCCGGGGCACGGCGGCGGCGATTGCCGCTGCCGGGATCGCGGTGGAGACGGTGAACAAGGTGACCGAAGGCCGCCCGCACATCGTCGACATGATCAAGAACAAGGACATTGCCCTGGTCATCAACACGGTGGAAGAACGGCGCAACGCCATCGCCGATTCGGGCGCCATCCGCACCTCGGCTTTGCTCGCCCGGGTGACCACCTACACCACCATTGCCGGAGCAGAAGCTGCCGTCGAAGGCATGCAGTACATGGACAGCCTGGGCGTGATTTCGGTGCAGGAGATGCACGCCCAACTCGTGGCCTAAAGCGCCCAAGCCTGTCGTTTTCCCTCTGGTCGCGCGCTTGACCAGAGGGCACCATCGGGGCCATGCGCGCATCCTTCGAGGCCGGTACCGGACCCAAACAATGGTCTACCGACGTGGTCCGCCCCGAGCAGCGGCTGGACTACTGGGTGGGTGCGATTTGCGAGGCCTTTCTGGAGATGGACTGCAGTTCGCGGTCGGCCGCTCATTTTGATGGCCGTCTGGTGAGCATGCCGGTGGGGGCGCTGTGTCTGAACCAGGTGCTGGCCAGCCCGCAAGACGTCTACCGCACACCCAGCGCCATTGCCCGGGCTTCCGACCTGCCGTCGTTCTACCTGATCACCCAGCTCAGCACGTTCTGGCGTGTGCGCCAAGGGGGGCAGATGGTCCAGCTACGGCCCGGCGATGCGGTGCTGGTGGACGCGGCCCAAAGTTACGAACTGCACTTTCCCGAGTCGGTGGCTTGTCTGTCGATACAAATGCCACGGTCATGGCTGGGGCAATGGCTGGAGCGGGTGGACGTACCACAGCCCCGCGTGGTGCACCGCGATCAGGGTTGGGGGCAGACGCTATCGGCACTGTGTTTGCAGCTGGGCAAGGATCCGGCGCTGGCTGCGGCCATGCCGGCGGCCGCCTTGAGCGAACAGTTGGGGGTGTTGCTGTCGGCCACCTTGAGTCCGGTCCCGGTCGAGCAGCAAAGCCGGGCGCGCCAGCTGTACACGGACGCGCTGGCGTTGATACGGTCGCTGCAGGGCGACCACAGCCTTCGGGTTGACGATGTGGCGCAACGGCTGGGAGTCTCGGTGCGCAGCTTGCACCGCAGTTTTGCCCTGGCGGGACAGACGGTGGCGGCCAGCTTGCGCCAACATCGCCTGCTGCAGGCGCAAGCCATGCTGGCGCAGCGCCGTTTTGCCGGGCTGCCGGTGAGCGAGGTGGGCCGACGCTGTGGCTACCAGGACGCCTCGCACTTTGTGCGCGATTTCCAACGCGAGGTCGGCACCACACCAGCCCGCTGGCGCCGCTTGCAAGCGGCCATGCACTGAGGCG
>NZ_JBFJMY010000457.1:0-3277 GCF_041633695.1 Hydrogenophaga sp. | reverse complement strand
TGACGAGCTCTCGCCGTCGCAGGAATTGCTGGAAACCGGCATCAAGGTGATCGACTTGGTTTGCCCGTTCGCCAAAGGCGGCAAGGTTGGCCTGTTCGGTGGCGCCGGTGTGGGCAAGACCGTGAACATGATGGAACTCATCAACAACATCGCCAAGGCCCACTCGGGCGTGTCGGTGTTCGCTGGTGTGGGTGAGCGTACCCGTGAGGGCAACGACTTCTACCACGAGATGGCCGACTCCGGCGTGGTGAACCTCGAGAACCTCGAAGAGTCCAAAGTGGCCATGGTCTACGGCCAGATGAACGAGCCTCCAGGAAACCGCCTGCGCGTGGCCCTGACCGGTCTGACCATCGCCGAATCCTTCCGCGACGAAGGCAAAGACGTGCTGTTCTTCGTGGACAACATCTACCGCTACACCTTGGCCGGTACCGAAGTGTCCGCTTTGCTGGGCCGTATGCCTTCCGCCGTGGGTTACCAGCCTACGCTGGCCGAAGAAATGGGCCGCTTGCAAGAGCGGATCACCTCGACCAAGGTCGGTTCGATCACGTCCATCCAGGCCGTGTACGTGCCTGCCGACGATTACACCGATCCATCGCCAGCAACGACGTTTGCCCACTTGGATTCCACCGTCGCCTTGTCGCGTGAAATCGCTTCGCTGGGTATCTACCCCGCCGTGGACCCACTCGACTCCACCAGCCGTCAGCTCGATCCTTTGGTCGTGGGCCTGGAGCACTACGAAGTGGCCCGCGCCGTTCAAGGCACGCTGCAGCGCTACAAAGAATTGCGCGACATCATCGCCATTCTGGGCATGGACGAACTGGCTCCGGACGACAAGCTGGCCGTGGCCCGCGCGCGCAAGATCCAGCGTTTTCTGTCGCAGCCTTTCCACGTGGCCGAGGTGTTCACCGGTTCGCCTGGCAAGTACGTGCCTTTGTCCGAAACCATCCGTGGTTTCAAGATGATCACCAACGGCGAGTGCGATCACTTGCCCGAGCAGGCCTTCTACATGGTAGGCACGATCGACGAGGCTTTCGAGAAAGCGAAGAAGGTCGCCTGATTCTGGTTCGACGTCCAGCGTTGGGTGTTCGGCGAATGTGTCCGTATCGCTCAACGCCCCATCGCCTAACGTCCAACCCAAGGAATACATATGAGTACCATCCAAGTTGATGTGGTCAGCGCCGAGGCTTCCATTTTTTCGGGTGAAGCCAAGTTCGTGGCCTTGCCTGGCGAGGCGGGCGAGCTGGGTATTTTGCCGGGCCACATTCCGCTGATCACCCGCATCAAGCCGGGTGCCGTGCGCATCGAAAAGGCCGATGGCGGTGAAGAGTTTGTGTTCGTGGCGGGTGGCATTCTGGAAGTGCAGCCCAACCACGTCACCGTCTTGTCCGATACCGCCATCCGCGGCAAGGATCTGGACGAGGCCAAGGCCACCGAATCCCGCCGCCAAGCCGAAGAGGCTGTGAAAAACGCGAACAGCGACATCGATCTGGCCAAGGCCACTTCGGAGCTGGCGGTCATGGCTGCCCAGATCGCGGCCCTGCGCAAATACCGTCAGAAAAAGTAAACTGGCGGTGGACGCTGTTGACTTCAGGGAAGACCGGCTTGTGCCGGTCTTTTTTTGCGCGCTGCCAGAATATGGCGTCACCGTGCCATGATGGCTGCTCTTATTTTCTTCCCGCAATCGCAATAACGCCGGATGTCTTCGATTTTTGAGAGTCCCGATGTAGCGCCCGAGCTGGTGGCCGCTCGCCTGTTGGTCACGGCTTCGGCTTTGGACGATCTGACTTTGGACGACGCGATGAAGGTGATCGCCTACATGCGCCCCAAGCGCATCAAGGCGGGCACGGTGTTCATCAAAGAAGGCGAACTCAAGCAGAACGACTACATGTTGCTGGTGCTGGAGGGCGACATTTCGGTGGAGAACGAATTGCCGGGTCTGCGCGAAAGCATGGTGGTGAACATCATGGGGCCGGGCAGCCTGATCGGCGAGATGGGCGTGTTGGACGGCTCACCGCGCTCCGCCACCTGTACGGCCACCACCGACGTGGCCGTGGCTGTGCTCTCACGCACAGCCCTGATGCGTTTGCTCAAAGACGAACCCCGGGTGGGGGCGCGCATGTTGCTGGCGATCTCCAAGCGCATGGCCGACCGCCTGCGCGAGACGACCCGCAAACTCAGAACCTTTGCCCAGATGAACAAGGCCTTGCAGCAGGAGCTGCAGGTGGTCATGAACAACCGCACGCCGGCGGTGAGGAACAAGACCAAATAGCGGCCATCCGCTGCGGCCAGCAACCGGGGCGGGGTGGCTGGACTGCTCTTCAGACCCGGACGATGGCGTCCGGCAACTCGTTGGGATTGTGCTGGTCCGCATCCATCGGGAAATGGTCGACCAGCAGCGCAGACACCTCTTCCAGCGCCTGGGTCAATCCCGATTCAAAATCGCGGGCGCGCAGATGTTGCCCGAGCCGCTCCACCATGGCTTGCCATTGTGCCGGGCTGACGTGATGGGCCAGGCCGCGATCGGCCACAAACTCGATCGCGTGTTCGGCCAGCAGCAGGTAAATCAGCACGCCGTTGTTCTGCTCGGTGTCCCACACGCCCAGGCGGCCGAACCAACCCAGCGCACGGGCCCGCACCACGGTTCGTAGTGGCGTATCGGCGTTGACGCGCCAAAGCTCGTCCAGGGGCAAGCCCGCTTCTATGCAGATGCGGATCTCACCGCTGTGCCGAGTTTCACTGGCCGCCACGCGGGCCGCCAGCCGTTCGGCGAGGTCGTCGGGCACGGCGCGGGCGCTGTCCGAGGCATCGAGCCAACGGTGTTTGAGCATGCGAAGCAGTTTGTTCATAGCGGAGTCCACCTACCACCCACCGGAGGCGCCGCCGCCTCCAAAGTTGCCGCCACCGCCAGAGCCGAATCCGCCGCCACCGCCGCCAAACCCGCCACCACCACCCCAGGGGCCACCACGCCCGCCGCGGCGACCGTGCCCCGAGCTGGGCATCGCAGGCAAGACCTGCATGAAGAGCGCGGCCAGCAAACCCAGCAAGCCCGCACCCAGGGCGATCCACGCCACGGTGGTGAAGACCCAGGCCAGGCCGCCCACGCCCACCCCCGTGAACAAGGCCGCGAGTTTGTTGCCGAAGACCTGGCGCAAGAAGGCCGACAGCATGGGCACGCCCACAAACATGAAAATCAGCAAGTCCATCCACTGGAAGCCCTGGCGGCCCGAACCGCCGGCTCGCGCCTCTGGAAGTGGCAGCTCTTCGCCGGCGATGCGGG
>NZ_JBFJMY010000456.1:0-3294 GCF_041633695.1 Hydrogenophaga sp. | reverse complement strand
GCGCACCTCTCGCCCTACCACTGGCACCGCGTCTACCACGCGCTGCACGGCGAGACCATCGCCGTCACGGTGCGAAGGCTGCGGCTGCACCGCGCCACGGGTTACCTGGCCAACAGCCAGCTGCCGGTGGAGCAGGTCGCGCGCCGCTGCGGCTACCCCAACGCACAGTCTTTTGCCCGCGCCTTCCGAACCGCTTACGGCATGAGCCCGCTGCAATACCGCCAGCACGGCGGGCACACGGTCTTTCGCAACACCCCCTCTGCGCAAGCCCTTGCACCCGGGGGTTACCCGGTGGAGCTGCGCGAGGTGCCCCGCCTGCGGCTGGCCGGGCTGGACCACAAGGGCTCGTACATGGCGATTGGCAAGGCCTTTGAAGGCAGCTTTGTACAACTCGCAGCGCTGGACCTGGTCGGCCCCGATTCGCGCTGGATCGCCGAGTACCTGGACGACCCTTTCGCGGTACCCGAGAAGCAGCTCTGTTCGCGCGCCGGTCTGTCGGTGCCCGCCGATGCGGTGCTGGCCGCGCCGCTGGTGGCATTCGACGTCGGTGGCGGCCCCTGCGCCGTGCTGCGGCACCGTGGACCCTATGCCACCATGCGCGCGGCCTACCAATGGCTGTACGGCCATTGGCTGGTGAACAGCGGACTCGAAGCCGGCGATGCGCCGGTGTTCGAGGAATACCTGAACAACCCGCGCGACACCGCCCCGGCGGATCTGCTGACCGATATTTTTCTCCCTCTGGCGCGGACGCCCACACCTTGACAGGCCATGGACAGCCGCCTCCCCGATAATCCCGGCATGCCATCGCCAGCTCCAACACACCCCGATGCAGCCGAGCCGCTGCCGCTGCATCAGCCCCAGTCGAAAACCGATCTTTTCCTGTCTTTCACCTGGCTGGCCTTGCAAGGTTTTGGCGGCGTGCTGGCGATAGTGCAGCGCGAAATGGTGGAGAAAAAGCGCTGGATGACGCGCGAGCAGTTCGTGGAGGACTGGGCGGTCGCGCAGATCATGCCCGGCCCCAACGTGGTCAACCTCTCCATGATGATCGGTGGCCGCTGCTTCGGCCTGCCGGGCGCCTTGGCGGCGCTGTCGGGCATGTTGCTGCTGCCGACGCTGCTGGTGCTGGTCCTGGTGATTGCCTATGGCAGCGTGGCCGATACCCCCGCTGCGCAAGGCGCGCTGCGCGGCATGGGCGCGGTGGCCGCCGGGCTGATCACCGCCACCGGCATCAAACTGATTTCGGCGCTCGACAAAAACCCCATGGGCATGGCGGTCTGCATCGCGCTGGCCGCCGCCACGTTCGCTGCGATTGCGCTGCTGCGCTGGCCGCTGATGTGGGTGCTGCTGTGCCTGGGCGGCGGGGCCTGTCTTTGGACCTACCGCGTGCTGAGCTTGCAAGAGCGGGGCCGCCAGTCATGAACATGGCACCCACCTGGGCCAACTGGCTCGATCTGTTCAACCATTTCGCGTCGCTCTCGCTGCTGGCGGTGGGCGGGGCCATCACTACCGCGCCCGACATGCACCGCTACCTGGTGTACGAGCACGGCTGGATCAGCGACGCACAGTTCACCTCCTCCATCGCCTTGTCGCAGGCCGCGCCCGGCCCCAATGTGTTGTTCGTGGCCCTGCTGGGCTGGAACGTGGGCCTGAACGCGGGTGGCGGCATGGGCGCCGGTCCGTCGGCCTGGGTGCTGGCGCTGCTGGGTGTGCTGGTGACCATGGTGGCGATCCTGCTGCCCTCTTCGGTGCTCACCTACTCGGCCACGCGCTGGGCCCACCACAACCGCACCCTGCGCCCGGTGCGCGCCTTCAAGGCTGGCATGGCCCCGATCGTGATCGCGCTGCTGATCGCCACCGGCTGGGTGCTGATTGCGGCGCGCGACGTACCGGCACGCGATTGGCCGCTCTGGCTGCTGATGGCGGTTGCAACCCTGGTGGTGTGGCGTACCCGCCTGCACTTGTTGTGGCTGATCGGCGCGGGCGCCGTGCTCGGGGCCCTGGGCGTGGTCTGACGACCCCGGCGCAGCACAAGGGCTTCAGGCGTTGTCCGTGGCGGGCCCGCCCGGTTCGGCGTTGCGCTGCGACAAGTAGTCCTGCGTCACCCCGGCCAACCAGTCCATCACCAGCCGCACCCGCCGCGACAGGTTGCGCCGGCTCACGTACAACAGGTTCAAGGGCATGGGCGCTGGCGTCCACTCGGGCAGCAAGACCACCAGATCGCCCCGCACCAGCCAGTCCCGAACCCCCGCCACCGGCACCTGGATGATGCCCAGCCCGGCCAGACAGGCGCTGGTGTAGGCCTCTGCGTTGTCCACCGTCACCGCGCCAGACATGGCAAGCTGCCGTGGCTGCCCGGCTTCAAGGTAGTCAAAACCACCCGATCGCGCGCCCAGGGTGTTGACGTAGTGCACCAGCTGGTGCCGGGACAGGTCGGCCAGATCGACGGGCACACCATGTTGCGCCAGGTAAGCCGGGCTGGCGCAATTGACCATGCGCAAATGCCCGAGCGGGCGGCCGATCAGACCCGCATCCACCACCTGCCCCGCGCGCAGCACGCAGTCAAAACCCTCGCGCACCAGATCGACCCGGCGCTCGGTGCAGCTCAACTCCACCTCAAGCAGCGGATGCGCCCGCAGCAACTCGGGCAGACGGGGCATGACAGCGTGGCGCGCCAGACCGGTGGACATGTCCACACGCACCCGCCCGCGCAGCGACTGCGCGCCGGTTTGCTGGAACATGCTTTGCAAATCGTCCAGCTCGGCCAGCAGGTCGATGCAGCGTTCGTAAAACCGCTGCCCGTCCTGCGACAACTGCACCTTGCGTGTGGTGCGGTGCAAAAGCCGGGTGCCGAGCGCATTTTCCAGTTGCTGCACCGCCGTGGACACCTTGGCCTTGGGCAGACCCAGGCTCAGCGCCGCCTGGGTGAAGCTGGCCAGTTCGGCGACCCGGATGAAGACGCGCCATTGTTCGGGTGGATTCATTGTCTGGATTTTAGAGACAATTATTTCAAACAATCGGTCTTTATCTAAATCATGGGCATCAATACAGTGGTGGCTTCACCCGGTCCACCACCTCTTCCAGGAAGCACCCATGAACACCACGACCTCAAACGCCCCCATCGCCCTCGTCACCGGCGGCAGCCGGGGCCTGGGCAAAAGCACCGCCCTGCAACTGGCCCGCAACGGCAGCGACGTGATCCTCACCTACCAGAGCCAAGAAGCGCAGGCCCAGGCTGTGGTGGCGGAAATCGCCGCTCTGGGCCGCAGCGCCGTGGCCCTGCAGCTGGACGTGGCG
>NZ_JBFJMY010000455.1:0-3296 GCF_041633695.1 Hydrogenophaga sp. | reverse complement strand
TGTTGGGCCTGGCCAGCCCGCGCATCTGGCCGCTGCGGTGGGCACTTGATCCGGTGAAGTCAACACATGTATGGGGCCGAGACCCGATGCATCGCTTAAGCGTAGTCATCTGTGCTCTTGAGCGCGGGGCGGCCCCTTCGTTCAGCGTCATTTTGTCCGGTCGAGTTTCTCGGAATTGATATGCCTGTGCATAAAACAGAAATGGAGGGAAATTTTTTGATGTCAAATCCATTTTTGGTGTGTGTCCACCTGCGATATCCGATTAGGCTGGTAGGCATCCAAATTTTTGCCGACTAAATCAATGTTAGACACCCTAAGTCAACATGCCTTCTTCCTCACGACCTAGAGAAACAAACGGAGATCACCTTGGGCAATGTTATTAATTTCCTGAATACGAACTCAGGTGTGCTGAATGTTGTATTCACCGGAGTGGTAACTCTTGCTACTGCAGTCTATGCACTGCTCACCTGGAAGTTGGTCACCGAGACTCGTTTGATGCGAGAGGTTCAGACAGAACCGAAACTAGCTGTCACCATCAACTCTATCGACGAAGCCATTCACATCGTTCGTCTTCATTTCCGAAATATTGGTCAAGGGCCGGCCTTCGGCGTCAAATTCACTCCACGAGTTGAAAGTGGCAACGAGCTGTCTGCAGCGCTGCTCGCTGAATTCACCGCGCCGAACTACTTCAAGACAGGGCTCTCATACCTTGGCCCCGGGCAGGAACGAGTCTCGATGTTCACCGAACTCATCAAAAATCACGACGACAAAATAACGACGGTCCTCGCGTTTGATGTGGAGTACAAGAGTGTCATGGGAAAGACCCATCGCGACACACTTGTGGTTGATATGTCTGAATACAAGGGAACTGAACGGCTTGGGAAACCCCACCTATACGCGATAGCGCTTAGCTTGGAGAAGTTGCAGAAGGATGTGAATCGTTTGGTCGGTGACAGCAACCGCTTGAAGACAGACGTGTACTCCTCCAAAGACCGATCGGAAGAAAGAAAAGAGCGAGAAGAGTGGCGGGAGGAGCAACGACGCAAACATGTGCCTAACCCTTCTATGCAGACTCCCCCGCAAGGGCAAGAAACTGAATGATGTTTGGGCTGTTGAGGCATCGCCTGCGGTCGACTATCCAGCATCTGAGGTGAACTCTGTTCTGCCCGTGCCAGCATCGAATCTGCGGGAGCTGCACGCCAGTCGTTGCAAGCGACAGGCCAACTGTCGGAAGCGTTTGTGGCATCGGACAGGCTGGGGTGTGCCCGGTTGGTCATGTGGAGCAATTGCTGAGAAAGCAAGTGGCGTGGAGAAAACGAAAGAGGGTTTCTATCGCTCTAACTGTGCGCGCTGGTACACCCAAGCCAACAACCCCACAGTCAGACAAACCAGTGCCACGGCATCGGTAATCACCACGCGCTGGACCGCCGCGTTGTAGCCACCTTGCGACCACGCCAGCCACAAAAACGAGCCCACGCTGACCCAGCCTGCGATGAAGGCCAGCGCTTGCAGCGAAGGCACAAACGCCGCCCACAGCAGGAACGCGCCCAGCAGACCCAACAGCACGGCCCGGTGGCGCATCAGGATGGCGATGTTGGGTTCGTCCAGGGGCAGGCCGTACAGCGCGGCCAGGCGTTCGCCGCCCAGCACACCGGTCAGTGGCAGCAGGTGGATCAAGCCCACCAAGACCAGGCTGGCCGCGATCAGGTGCTTCATGAGCCACCACTTTTTGGATGCTGCGCTTCGCTTGCGAGCAGCATGTTGCGCAGCCGTTCGGCCGATGCGGCATCTGCCGGGAAAAAGGTTTCCAGTGCCAGCTCCTGCAGCGTGATGTCGACCGGGGAGCCGAACACGGTCACGGTGCTGATGAGGGTCAAAACGCCTTGCGGTGTCTGGAAGCGGAACGGCATGAGCACGCCCGGGTGTTCGCCCGCCAGTTCCACTTCTTGTGCGGGCTCTTGCGTGGGAAGGGCCTGCAGTTCGTCGCGCAGGGCGGCCAGCACCGGGTCGCCGGTGGCGCGGATTTGCTGGTGCAGGCGTTCGAGCAGGTGGCGGCGCCACTGGGCCAGGTTGGCGATGCGCGGTGCCAGGCCACGGGGGTGCAGGCTCAGGCGCAGCACGTTCACGGGCGGCTGCAGCAGCTCGGGCGGAATACCGGCGAGCAGCAGCGGCACCATGCGGTTGCTGGCCACCAGATTCCAGTGCCGGTCCATGGCCAGGGCGGGCCAGGGTTCGTGGCTTTTTAAGATGAGTTGCACGGCCTGGTGGGCGGCGGCCATTTCCGGGTCGTCCAGGGCGCGTTCGCGGTACATGGGCGCGTAGCCCGCAGCGGCCAGCAGTGTATTGCGGTCGCGCAGGGGCACGTCCAGCCGTTCGCTCAGGCGCAACACCATTTCGCGGCTGGGTCCCGCGCGGCC
The DNA here is from genome assembly GCF_041633695.1 of Hydrogenophaga sp. Lineage (GTDB taxonomy): Bacteria > Pseudomonadota > Gammaproteobacteria > Burkholderiales > Burkholderiaceae_C > Hydrogenophaga. The sequence continues at coordinate 879 of NZ_JBFJMY010000455.1, read as the reverse complement.
GGTTTCCACAAAACTCAGGTGCCGGGTAGAGACGCCGGCTTCACCGGCCAGGGCCAACTGGCTCAGGCGGCGCCGCTGGCGCCAGTAGCGCAGGTGCTCGCCAAACGAATGGCGGGCGTGCGGTTCGCTGGCGCCGGGCTGGCGCTCACCGGGTGTTGGGTGTGGGCTGTGGGTGTCCATGTTCGCGATGGTAGAGGCCGCGCGTCATGCGCGCCATGACCTCCCAGGTTATCGACCCGCCGCGATTGCTTGGCCAGCATGGAGGCCTTTCAACCAAGGAGTGCGTCATGTCTTTGATTTCTGTTCTGGGTTCTCCCACTGTTCTGCGCCGGGTCTTGTGGACCGACGCCGCTTCGGGTGCGGCCACCGGCGCGCTGCAGCTGGCTGTGCCCGGCGTGCTCAGCGCCTGGCTGGGTTTGCCGGCGGCGTGGATCACCGCCTCGGGTGCGCTGATTTTTGCCTTTGTGGCGCTGGCGGTTTACCTGACCACACGCGCAGCGGTGCCGAGGTCGGGCCTCTGGTTGCTGGTGCTGGGCAATGCGGCCTGGGTGGTCGGCTGCCTGGAGCTGGCGTTTGCCGGGCCCGCCACCCTGACCGCTTGGGGGCAGGCCTACCTGCTGGTGCAGGCGGTGGCCGTGGCGGTGTTGGCCGAGTTGCAGTGGATGGGCTTGCGGCGCGCGTCCCGCAGCGTTGAGCTGGGCCTGTCCTGAGCGGGGTCTCAGGGGTGAAGCCCTGCCCAGCGCCGCACTTCGACAGGCTCAGTGCGAACGGTTTGTTGTGGAGCGAACGCCGTGCGGTCGGTGCCAGGCCTTGCCCAGCGCAAGCACTTCGACAGGCTCAGTGCGAACGGGTGTTTGTGGAGCGAACGCCATGCGGTCG
>NZ_JBFJMY010000454.1:0-3306 GCF_041633695.1 Hydrogenophaga sp. | reverse complement strand
GCGCTCGCTGCCCAGTTCCTTGAATTCCTGCGGCAACAAGAGGGCGCGCCGTTGCTCACTTTCGTTGCGGCTCACCGAGCTGTGGCCGTGGCCACTGAAGGAACGGCTGCGCCCGCGCGAGGTGGCACGTTCGGAGAAGTGGCCCAGCATGGCGCTGTATACGTCGGCGTCGCGCTGCTCACGCGGTGCGTAGAGGATCTGCAGGCCGTGGTTGGTGGCAAAGGTGCGGGCTTCCTTGTCGCCATAGACGGCGTCGAGCTGCGACATGGCTTGCACCACCGTCAGCAATCGCAAGTTGTAGCCGGCCAGGAAGGCGGCGGCGTGGGTGATGGCGCCCGCGCGGCCCATGGCGGTGAACTCGTCGTTGACCAGCAGGCATTGCAGTTTCAGGCTGGGGTCCTGCTCGGGCAGGTGCTGGGTATTGAGGCAGACCAGTTGCGAAAAAAACAGATTGAGCAAAGGCCGCGCGTTGGCCAAACGGTTCGGCGGGATGCGCACATAGACCGACATGCGCCGGCGGCGCAGATCCTCCAGCCGGAAATCGTCGGCGCTGGTGGCGGCGTCCACCACGGCGTCGGCAAAGATGGTCAGCGGCGCATGGAAGGTGGCGACCACGCTGGCCAGGGTGTTTTCTGAATTGCTCAGCAGGCGCTGCAAGGCATCGACGCACTCGTCGGACAGCGGTTTGTTCTGTTCGCGGCGTTGTTTGATCAGGCCGCCCAGGTGGTCTTTCAGCGGCTGACCCTTGCCCGAGGACTGGCGCAGCATCTCGCCCACTGTGCGGGGCAGTTCCGGGGTTTCCAGCAGCATCAAGCCCAGGCCCAGGAACAGGTTGCGTGCCTGGTCGTTGAAAAAGGCTTCGGACGAGGTGCCGCCACCGTCGTTCGGAAAAAACACCTGACCGATGCCCAGCAGGTCGCCGACCCGGTGCAGCGCGCTGGTGCGCACGGCGGTCAACGGGTTCCAGCGGTGCGACCGGGCTACTTCATCGAATGGAGAAAACGCGTACACCGCCTGGCCATGTTTCGCCCGGTAGCCGGCTGTGATGGCGTGGTTTTCTCCTTTGATGTCCAGCACCACGACCGAATCGGGCCAGTTCAGCAGGTTGGGAATCACCACGCCGACGCCCTTGCCGCTGCGGGTAGGGGCGGACAACATGACCGAGAGCTGGCCGGGCAGGGCGAGGAACTGGCTCTTGAAGCGCCCGATCAGGATGCTGGGGCCTGAAGTCGACTCGCCCGATATGAGCAAGCCGGCACGGCCCACTTCGGCGCTGCTGGCGAAGCGCGCGGATCCGTGCAAGGCTCGACGCGGTCGCGCTGCGGCAATCAGAGCGCCGGGCAGGATCACCAGTGAGCCCAGACCCGACACTGCGATGGCCATCAGCAAGCGCTGGCGCAGCGTGGCGTCGTCGGCATAGAGCTGCCAGTAGCCGACGATGCTGCTCCACTGGGCCTGTCGGGGGTCGGCTTTGCTGAGGATCAGGAACAGCGCTCCCGAGAGGTACACCGCTGCGAAGGCGAGCAGGGCCAAGGCGGCCAGCGCAAAGCCGCCGGCAGCGACCTTGCGGCCCAGGGACCGGGTGGAGAGGGGCTGTGCCACCAGCGATGTCATGGTGCAACGTCCTCAAACAACATGGCCTGCTGTGATGAGCGGCCGTCGCCCGCTGGCAGATCGGTGGGGCGTTGCCGCTTGTGCGGGTCGTAGGCGATCTCGGCAATGAAGCGGCCCCGTTCATCGCGGTCGAACTGCACGAAGACATCGACCACGAGGTGCAGCAGGGCCTTGATCTCGCCCATGTGCAGGCCGCCACCGGCGCCACTCTCGCGGATCATTAATGACATCTGTTCCAGGGCCAGGGCACAACTGCCGGCGTGCACGCTGGTGATGCTGCCCGGGTGACCGGAGGCGGCGAGGCGGATGAACGAGAAACACTCCTCGCCGCGCAGCTCGGCGAGGAAGATGCGGTCGGGCTTCATGCGCAGGCAGGCTTCCAGTAGCGACTTGGCCGCCACGCGGGCCGTGCCCTGGGCATCCTTGCTGTAGAACAGGTGCACCACATTCGGATGGTTGGGCAGAGTGAGTTCCGCCGTGTCCTCGATCGTGATGAGACGTTCGTTGTGCGGCACCTCCTCGACCAGACCTTTCATGAAGGTGGTCTTGCCCGACCCGGTTTTTCCGCTCACCACCATGGTCTGGTGGTTGCGGACGGCCAGGCGCAGGAACTCGGCGTAACGGCCAGCCGATTTCAAATTGAGCAGCTCTTGTTCGAAAGGCCGCAGGCCGGCGTTCAGCATGCAGCGCTCTTGTGTTCTGTGTTGTTCGATCCGATCGAACAGGCCGTCGCGCTCAAAATCGCTCAACTTCAAAGTGAGCTCCGATGGCTTGCGCACCGTGATCGACACCGTGCCACGCGGCACCGCTGGTGGGATGGCGAACTGGATGCGCTCGCCACTGGGCAGCGTGGCCGAGAGCAGGGGTCTTTCCTGGTTGATCTGCTGGTCGCAAAACGTTGCGACTGCAGTGGCCAAGGAGAGGCAACGTTCCTGCGTCATCTCGTGGGCGGCAACGGTCTGCCAGCCACCCACTGTTTCCACCTGAAGTTCACCGGGCCGGTTCATGCAGACTTCCAACACGCCGGGTGCGTTCAGTTGGGCGCGTAGCGGGCGCAGGAACTCGATCACCGAGGTGGCGTCACCGCACCAGCCCTCGGGTGAGCCGTCCTGATCGCGGGACTGCGCGCTCATCGGTTCACCGGCTTGAGTTCGTAGACCGAAGAAAAGTCCACATCGCGGGCGACGTAGATGCCGACGATACCCCCCTGATTCTGGTAGAGCAGGGGCGGAATGTTGATGGTGCTGTCGAGAACTTTTTCCGCGAGTTTGCTGGTGTTGTTGGTGGTCGAGGGCAAGACGATGGTGTCGGCTTGCTGGTCTTGCGCCTGGTTTTGGATCACCAGCTTGACCGAATCGTCGATCAAAGAGAGCAGCATGGCGGCACCGATGCGTTCGCCCCAGCGGTTGTCGACATGACCGTCGATGCCCGATTCACCCAACTGGCCCGTGCCGGGGGAATCGATGTCCACCGTCACGCCCAGGGGGGTGCGGATGCGGGTCCACAGCACCGGGATGCGCACCGTGCCGGGTCGAACCGAGGCAATGCGGTATTCCCCGTCCAGGTGGGAGCCACGTTCGATCAGCAACACCCGACCGTTGTCGCCAAAGACATTGCGTTGCACCTGGCAACCGACCAGGCCCGAGGTGGCGCTGATCACCTTGGTCTTGAGTGCGCAGGTGAAGGCCGTGC
>NZ_JBFJMY010000453.1:0-3323 GCF_041633695.1 Hydrogenophaga sp. | reverse complement strand
CTCGATCCATTGATTGCCATCGAGCGCAAACCCAATGCCTCACCGTGCCGCGCCTTGGGCGTCATCTGGTGCAACAGGCTCATGATCATGGGTTGGACCGAGCCCAGCGCAATGCCCAGCAGCACCGACAAGCCGCCCATGGCCCAGGCCGAGTCCACCAGTGGGTAGAGCGCGAACAGCAGCGCCGTGCACAACATGGCCGTGGTGATCACCACCGACTCGCGCAGGTGTTGCGTGAGCCAGGGCATCAAGACCCGGATCGCCGTCGCCGCCAGCGCAAACCCACCCAGCACCGAACCGATGGCGGTTGCGCTCAAGGCCCGTTCGTGCCCGAGCACCGGCACCAGAAAGGTGTGCACGTCCCAGCACGACGAGAGCATCCAGTTGATCAGCAGCAGGCGCCGAAAGTCCGGTTCGCGCAGCAAGTCCCAGGATGTCTGGCCCGCCACCGGGCGCTCGTCGCTCAAGGGCGGCAGCGGCTGGGTGCGGCGCAGCCAAAGCCAGGCCAGCGAAGGGAGCAGCGCCAGCAGCAAATAGGCGGCACGAAAACCCGAGGCGTCGATCAGCAAACCTGCGGCGAAAGGGCCGAGAAAGTTCGAGATCGACGGACCGATGGCCAGCCAGCTGAACACCTGCTTGAGCTCGGCGGCATTCTGCGCCGTGCGTCCAACATGGCGCTGCAAGGCGATCGCCGCCATGCCGGTGGCCGCGCCGGTGCACAAGGCACTCAGGCACAGCACGGGGAAAACGGGAAATAGCGCGGCCAGGCCCGCCGCGCCGGTGCACAGACCGATGGCCAGGCGCATGGGCTTGTGCAGGCCATGGCGGTCGGCAAAGCGGCCCGCCGGCAAGGCCAGGAACACCTGCGACAAAGCAAACAGCGCCAGCAACATGCCCACCGCCGCCGGGCTGTAGCCGGTGCGCAAAGCCATCAGCGGTGCGGCCATGCGCAGCCCGGTCATGCAGGCGTGCAGGCAGACCTGCGCGGCGATCAGGCGCGCGAGTTCGGCGCGCCGCTGCGGGATCACACGTCCTCGGCGGCGTTCGCGTCTACCGGCAACAGCGCACTGGCCTGCGCCTGCGGCAAGGCTTCCACGGTCTTGAGCGCGCGGCCCATGGCGCGGCTGCGGGTTTCGGCGTTGTCCAGGGTGTTGAGCACGGTCTGGGTCTGGGCTTTGACTTTGGACAAGACGTCACCGAACTTGCCAAATTCGGTCTTGACCGCGCCCAGCACCTGCCAAACCTCGCTGGAGCGTTTCTCCAGCGCCAGCGTGCGAAAGCCCATTTGCAGCGAGTTCAGCATGGCCATCAGCGTGGTCGGTCCGGCCAGGGTCACACGGTGCTCGCGCTGCAAGACTTCCATCAACCCCGGACGGCGCAACACCTCGGCGTACAAGCCTTCGGTGGGCAGGAACAGGATCGCGAAGTCGGTGGTGTTCGGTGGCTCCAGGTATTTTTCGGCCATGGACTTCGCCTCCAGCCGGATGCGCTGCTCCAGCGCCCTACCCGCGGTTTCCGCGCCTTCTGCGTCGGCGCGCTGCTGGGCGTCCAGCAGGCGTTCGTAATCTTCGTTCGGGAACTTCGCATCGATGGGCAACCAGCACGGTGCGCCATCGTCGCCGCGGCCGGGCAGCTTGATCGCGAAGTCCACCACGTTGCGGCTGCCCGGACGCGTGGCCACCTGGGTGGCGTATTGGTCGGGCGCAAACACCTGCTCCAGCAAGGTGCCCAGCTGCGCCTCGCCGAACATGCCGCGCGTTTTCACATTGGTGAGCAAATGCTTGAGATCGCCCACGCCCTGCGCCAGGGTCTGCATTTCGCCCAGGCCTTTGTGCACCTGTTCCAGGCGGTCGGCCACCTGTTTGAAGCTTTCACCCAGGCGGGCCTCCAGCGTGCTTTGCAGTTTTTCGTCCACCGTGGCGCGCATCTGGTCGAGCTTGGCGGCGTTGTTCTGCTGCAGTTGCGCCAGTTGGGTCTCCAGCGTGGCGCGCACCTCGCTCATGCGCCGCGCGTTGTTTTCACTCAGGTCTTGCAACTGCCGGGTCAAGGTCTCGCTCAAGGTGCTGCGCAACTGCACCAGCTGCTGGGCAAAGGCGTCGATCTGCGCGTTTTGCGTGCGCGTGGATTCGGCCGCCTGGTGCGTCATGCCCAGGCTGATGGCCTGCAGCTGCTGGGTCAGCGTGTCGCCCAGGGTGCCGCGCAGCTGCAGCAGCTGCTGGGCGAACGCATCGAGCTGGGCGTTTTGTGTGCGCGTGGCCTCCGCGCCCTGCTTGGACAAGGAGTCCTGAAAGCTGGCCAGGGTTTGCTGGATTTCCTGGCGCCCACCGCGCGAGGATTCGTTGATTTCCCGGCGCAGTTCGCCCTCGACGTGTTCGATGCGCTGCCCGATCTGCTGGGCCTGGCTTTGCAGGTTCCCCAACAGCTGCTGGCGGTGCGCGACTTCCGATTCGCTGGTGGGGGTGCGCCGAAACACCAGCCACAGCACCACCAGCAGGTTCGCGGCCAGCAGGGCCAGCGCCAACCAGCTGATCTGCTCAGAGCTCATGCCTTCATCACTTCGGGGTTCAAGGGGGTCAGTGCGCGGCCGTCGGTCAGGTAGGCGATCAGGTTGTCGGCGGCGAGTTGCACCATGGCCGTCCGGGTGGGCACGGTGGCGCTGGCAATGTGCGGCGTGAGCACCACATTGGACAGCGTGAGCAAGTCCGGATGCACCCGGGGCTCGCCCTCGAACACATCCAGGCCCGCCGCAGCCAGGCGCTTCTCGCGCAAGGCCCGCACCAGCGCGGCTTCGTCCACGATGCCACCGCGCGCGATGTTGATCAAGGTGGCGCTGGGCTTCATGCAGGCGATTTCGGCCTGGCCCACCGCGTGGTGGGATTCGGCGCTGTAGGGCAGCACCAGCACCAAGTGGTCGGCGCCGCGCAGCAGTTCGGCTTTGCTCACGAAACGCGCCCCGCAATCGGCCTCGGTCTGCGCATCGAGCTGCGAGCGGTTGTGGTAAATCACCCGCATGCCAAACCCGTGCGCGCCCCGGCGCGCAATCGCTTGCCCAATCCGGCCCATGCCCAGAATGCCCAGCGTGCTGCCGTGCACCTCGGCACCCGCGAACAAATCCAGACCCCATTTTTTCCACAAGCCAGCGCGCAGAAAGTGTTCGCTTTCGGTGATGCGCCGGGCCGTGGCCATGAGCAGCGCAAAACCGAAATCGGCGGTGGTTTCGGTCAGCACGTCGGGCGCGTTGGTGCCCAGCACCCCCGCCGCCGTCATGGCGGGCAGGTCGAAGTTGTTGTAGCCCACCGCCAGGTTGGCCACGATGCGCAGTT
>NZ_JBFJMY010000452.1:0-3329 GCF_041633695.1 Hydrogenophaga sp. | reverse complement strand
GTAAGCGGGCAGCAGTCGAAGTCGGCGCGGCCGTCAACCCTTGCGCGGGAGCGCAAACGGGTTCAACACCTTCACGCCAAAGCCCTTGAAGTCCGCAACGTTGCGCGTAACCACCGTGAGGTGGTGCACCTGCGCGGTCGCCGCGATCATGGCGTCTTCGTACAGGGTGCCCGATGTTCTGTGCATCAGCCGCGCCCACACACGAAGGATGGCGGCGTCCATGGGCAAAACGGCGTAGGACTGGGCCAGTTGCTCCAGCCATTGCTCCAGTTCAGCCGCTTTGGCGTCGTCTTGTTCGCGGGTGATTTCAATGCCGGCCTGGATTTCACCCAGGGTGACGGCCGACAGGTGCAGCTCAGCTTCTACCGCTTCTTGCACCCATTGCAATACCGCGCCGTGGGGTTTGGGTTTGCGCAGTTCCGAAACCACATTGGTATCCAGCAAATACATGGCGGCCGGGGTTTCTCAGCGCAATCAACGCAACACGGGGGGCGTGCGCCGCTTGGCTCGCCCGCGCATAGGAACCGCAAGCGTGTCGGTGCGGGCATCTGCGGACAGCAGCAGTTCTTTGAGCGATGGGCGCGCGGCCGCTTGCAGGCGCTGCCATTGTTCCAGCGGGACGAGCACGGCGGCTTCGGCGCCACGCCGGGTGACGATCTGCGGGCCTTCTTTCAGGCAGGTGTCGAGGAACTCGCTGAACCGGGCTTTTGCGTCTTGTACAGGCCATGTATGCATGCCACTCTCCTAGTCTGACCAGTTGGCTGACTAGTTTAGCGGGCTTCACACTTTTCTGCCAACCGGTCAGGGTTTCGCCCACACACGGTGCCCTGCTGGGGGCTCACTGGCGCGACTTGGCCGGTTGGTGCGGCACACCGAGCTGCACCGCCACGCCGCGTGAATGCGGCCGCAGCGGCGTTAGATCAGACCTGCTGGCACAGTGCGTCGGGGTTCACCCAGCGTGCGCCGGTGCGCGGCCATTCCACCAGTACGCCGCGCTGGGTTTGGGCCATCACGCGGCCGTCGACGCCATCGCCATCCACCACCAAGATTCCGCTGGCGCCGGTCAACTGGTTGACGCGCGCGCCGGCTGGAAACTGAGGGGTCTGGAACAGCGATTTCAAAAACTTCAACATGGTGTTTCTCCAACAGGAGACGCTAGAGCAGGGGTGCGGGCGAACCAGATAAAAGCCCAACGCTTTCTCAGTGCCCGATGTGAATACTAGGGTAAACCCTTGGTTGCCGCCACTTTATCTTTGGTATGGATACCATTCGACGCGGTGATGTATGGGGTCTGCGGCCCCTGCAGGCCAGCGGCTTAACATCGTGGCTCGCCTTGCCGCGTACCCGCATGACCGAGCCTCTCGCCCACCCTTTACCCCAAGCCAGCAATACCGATACGCCCTGGCGCGCCGATCTGCCGCGCTGGCGCCAGCTGGTGCCGGTGCGGTGGTTGCACGCGCTGCTGGTGGGACGGGCCGTGGCCGCCGCACCCGCTGGTGACTGGTGCCTGTTTGAAGTGGGCGAAGGCCCGTGGCGCCACGAACAAGCGCCCACCATTCCCGGCGCCTGCTGGCTGGATGTGCAGCTGTTTGAAAGCGGGCCGCTGTGGAACAAGGTGTCAGACGGCGTGCTGCTGCGGCAACTGGCGGCGCTGGACATTCGGCCCGACACCACCGTGGTGCTGGCGGGCCGCATGCTGGTGGCCAATGCGCGGGTGGCGCACCTGCTGCTGTACGCCGGTGTGCGCGACGTGCGCCTGCTCGACGGCGGCAGCGCCGCCTGGGAACAAGCCGGTTTGCCGCTGACGCAGAACGCACCAAAGGCCCCGGAGCCGGTTGCCAGCTTCGGACTGGACACGCCCGCCTGCCCGCATTTTCTGGTGGACACGGCGCAGGTGCGGGCCTTACAGCAGCGCCCCGATGCCACGCTGGTGAGCATCCGCACCTGGAGCGAGTTCGTGGGCCGCACCTCGGGCTACGACTACATTGCGGCACGCGGCGAGATCGCGGGCGCACGCTGGGGCCACGCGGGCTCAGAGGGCGACGTGAACGACATGAGCGCCTTCCACACCCCGGCGGGCGTGATGCTGGGCGCGGCAGAGATCACCGCGCTGTGGCACAGCCAGGGCATTGAAGCCGCAGGCACCGTGGTGTTTTATTGCGGCACCGGCTGGCGCGCATCGCTGGCGTTTTTCTACGCCTGGCTGATGGGCTGGGAGCATATAGCCGTGTACGACGGCGGCTGGATGGAGTGGAGCAGCGATGCGGCCAACCCCAGCACCAATCGGCAACTGCGGGTGGCGCAAACAGGGTTTGACACGGGGCCCCACGCCACTGCGTGACCGGGCGGCGACAGACCCCACCGCTCAGAGTCGGAAGCCAAGACAGGCGCTGAAAAAGCGCCACTTCACGCCGCCGTCAAAGCCCGAAAGATGGGGTGCCGCTTCCGTGCCGGATCGCCTTGCGTTCAAGCCCTGCGCCGCCGCAAGGAAGCCGCCGGCAGCTCGTTGAAACGCTCCCGGTACAGCTTGGCCAATCGGCCCAGATGGGCAAAACCCCATTCCATGGCGATGGACTGGACCGTGGCCCCGGGCGGCGCCAGCAGCAGCTCGGCACGCACGCCTTGCAGGCGTTGTTCCCGCAGCGCCTGCATCGGCGTGCAGCTGCGGTATTCGCGAAAAGCCTGGCTCAGCGAGCGCACACTCACACCGGCCACGGCGGCCAGTTCACTCAGCGTGGGCGCATGCTGGGCATGGTCGCGGATGTGGCGCTCGGCGGCCAGCACGTGGCGCGGCGCGAGGCGGTACTCTCTGTCGGCGCAGGGCTGGTCCAGCTGGGTTCGCCACTGCATGAGCAGGTGCACGCCGATCATTTCTTCCAGATGCTTGCCCAGTGGCCCCGTCTGCACGGCCTCGGGCATGTGGGTGATGCACCGGCAGACATAGGTCAACAGCGCGATCCAAGACGAGTCCGCGCCGCCGAGCCGGAAGCTGCGCTGCCACAGGCGCTCGTCGGCCCACTCGCCGAACCACCGCTGGTGCAGGCTGGCCAGCGCGTCGTGCTGAAAAGTCAGGTTCACCTGCAAGTGGTGGTTGTCAAAGTCCACCCAGTAGTGCGTGCGCGAGTTGTCCACCACGAAAGCATCGCCCACACCGGTATCGCTGAACGTGCGGGGCGCGCTCCAGTGCCGGGCCGAACCACGCAAGGTGGTCAGCACCATACCGGTTCCGGCATCGGGCGAAAAGTCCTTGATGTTGACGGGAATGCCGTACTTGAAACGGCTCAAGGTGAAGTGCCCGATGGACATGGCGTCGAGCACGGAGTCGGGCC
>NZ_JBFJMY010000451.1:0-3329 GCF_041633695.1 Hydrogenophaga sp. | reverse complement strand
GTGGTGTACCGCGTGTCAGGAACATGGCCAGCACGTTTTGTTCTTCGATCAGCTTCTTGCCATTTTCGGCCGCCAGCTTGGGGTCGAACTTGTCGTCCAGCGAAATCAGTTCGATTTTTTGCCCGTTCACGCCGCCTTTGGCGTTGATGGCGTCGATGTACAGCTTGGCGCCGTCGGTGGTTTCTTGGACGCCGGCCGCGACCGGACCGGAAAACCCCGCCGTTTGCCCGATCCGCAGTTGGGCCTGCGCCGTGCCCAAAAATCCCACCAGTGCGCAAGCGATCCAGAATGCCTTGAACATCTTGTTTGTCTCCTGTAGGTGTTTTGTTTGCGCGCGAGTGTAGCGGCCTCCCCTGGGGCGGTTGCTACTGGGTTGCTTGGGCGGGCGCAGTAGCTGACAGGCGGAATATCCGCCGGATCGGCGGGGCTTGCCTGCATGCCTATGGATTCGGCCCCATGAAATAAGAACCGTTCACCCCGAGCTTGTCGAAGGGCTTCGACAAGCTCAGCCCGAACGGAACTTTAGACTTCACCGGGCCGGATCAGTAGGAGCCTGCGTTGCAAACCCGGCAAAAACGGTCCTCGCTGGGGTCGATTTTCGCGTTCGACACCTTCTGCCGCGCAGGCTCCTAGAATGTTTGGCCTCACACCACCGAAAGTGTTCCGCATGTCTCAGGGATTGATCCGCATACGCGGCGCGCGCCAGCACAACCTCAAAAACCTGGATCTGGACATCCGCACCGGCGAGCTCACCGTGGTGACCGGCCCCAGCGGCTCGGGTAAATCCAGCCTGGTGTTCGACACCTTGTTCGCCGAAGGCCAGCGCCGCTACGTGGAAACCTTCAGCGCCTACGCGCGCCAGTTCCTCGACCGCATGGACAAGCCGGCGGTGGACCGGGTGGACGGCGTGCCGCCCGCCATCGCCATCGACCAGACCAACCCGGTGCGCTCTTCGCGCTCCACGGTTGGCACCATGACCGAGTTGAACGACCACTTGAAGCTGTTGTTCGCGCGCGGCGCCACGCTGTTCGACCGCGAGACGGCACGGCTGGTGCGGCACGATTCGCCGGAGTCGATTTACGAAGAGCTGCAGCGGCGCAGTGCGGCGCTGGGCGACCCCAGGCTGGTGCTGACCTTTCCGGTCGAGCTGCCCGGCAACACCAGCGCCGAAGACGTGACGCAATGGCTCTCGGCCAGCGGCTACACGCGGGTGCAGGCCGAACGCCTGATCGAACGCCCGGCACCAACACCCAGTGGCCCCAGCACCAAGGGCAAACCCGCCAAAGCCAGCAAAACCAGCAAGGCGGGCAAGGCAGCTGACACCGGCCCGGTTCAGGTGAAAGTGCTCGACGTGGTGGCCGACCGCTTCCGCATCGGCACCGCCGAGCAGGCGCGTGTGATGGAAGCGATTGAAGCCGGCCTCAAGCGCGGCGCGGGCCGCCTCATGGTCTACGTGCTGGCCGAAGAGGGCGCGGACCGCCCCGCCGCCGGGCCGCCCCAAGGCGGGGCAGCCCCCTCGGGGGGCAGCGAACCTCGCGCAGCGGGGAGCGTGGGGGCACCCGATATCTGGCGTTTTTCCACCGGTCTGCATTGCCCGGAAAGCGACATCCGCTACACCGAACCCACGCCCTCCATGTTTTCGTTCAACTCGGCGGTGGGTGCTTGCGAAGCCTGTCGCGGTTTTGGCCGCGTCATTGGTGTCGATCACGGGCTGGTCATTCCCAACGACAAGCTCACGCTGCGCGCCGGTGCGGTCAAGGTGTTCCAGACCCCGGCCTGGAAAGAGTGCCAGGACGACCTGATGCGCCACGCCGAAGCCGCTGGTATTCCGCGCGACACGCCCTGGGCCAAGCTCACGCACGAGCAGCAGCAGTGGGTCTACACAGGTTCGCCGAACTGGAACGGCAAGTGGAACCAGCACTGGTTCGGCATCGGCCGCTTCTTTGAATACCTGGAGAGCAAGGCCTACAAGATGCACATCCGGGTGCTCTTGTCCAAATACCGCAGCTACACCGAATGCCCCAGCTGTCGCGGCGCACGCCTCAAGTCCGACAGCCTGCTTTGGCGCATCGGCAGCCATGCGCAGGCCAAGGCGGTCTTGTCGCCCTTGCCGCAGGCCGCTGGTGCGGCCCCCCACACCGGTTCGGCTGTGGCGCGCTTTCTGCCGTGCGGCGTGCAATGGTCGCGCGAACAGCTGGACGCTTTGCCCGGTCTGTGCCTGCACGACTTGATGCAGCTGCCCATCGACCGCTTGCGCGCCTTCTTCCTGTCCTTGTCCGAATCGCTGCCGCGCCAGGCGGCGGGCTCCACCGTGGCGCTGGCGGGCCAGACGCAGGCGCTCAAACTGCTGTTCGAAGAAATCAATACGCGGCTCAAATACCTGTGCGATGTCGGCATTGGCTACCTCACGCTGGACCGCCAGAGCCGCACCCTGAGCGGTGGCGAGGTCCAGCGCATCAACCTCACCACCGCCCTGGGCACTTCGCTGGTGAACACCTTGTTCGTGCTCGACGAGCCCAGCATCGGCCTGCACCCGCGCGACATGGCGCGCATCAACGACGCCATGATCCGCCTGCGCGACGCGGGCAATACCCTGGTGGTGGTCGAGCACGATCCCGCCGTGATGCTGGCGGCGGATCGCCTGATCGACATGGGCCCCGGCCCCGGTGAACGTGGCGGGCAGATCGTGTTCGACGGCACACCCGAAGCCATCCGCGACGCCGACACCCTGACCGGTGCCTACCTCGGTGCGCGCAAACAGGTCGGCATGGGCTTCAAGCGCATGGTGACCGACAGCACGCCGCGTCTGGTGCTGGAAGGCGCACGCGAACACAACCTGCAAAACGTGTCGGTCGAATTTCCGCTGCAGCGCCTGGTGGTGGTCACCGGCGTCTCGGGTTCGGGCAAGTCCACGCTGATCCAGGACGTGCTGGCACCCGCGCTGTTGCGCCAGTTCGGCAAGTCCACCGACAGCCCCGGCGCACACGACCGCTTGCTGGGCGCCGATCATCTGAACGACGTGGTCTATGTGGACCAGTCGCCCATCGGCAAAACCGCGCGCTCCAACCCGGTGAGCTACGTGGGCGCCTGGGACACCATCCGCGCCCTGTTTGCCAACGCGCCGCTGGCACGCCAGCGCGGCTACACCGCCAGCAAGTTCAGCTTCAACGGCGGCGATGGCCGTTGCCCCACCTGCGGCGGTTCGGGCTTTGAACACGTGGAGATGCAGTTCCTGAGCGACGTGTACCTGCGCTGCCCGGATTGCGACGGCAAACGCTACCGGCCCGAAGTGCTGGAAGTGAAGATCGAGCGCACGCTTCCCGGTCGGT
>NZ_JBFJMY010000450.1:0-3339 GCF_041633695.1 Hydrogenophaga sp. | reverse complement strand
CGACGGGCCCGGCCGTGCCGTGGTGCGAGCGGCACCCGACGCCATGGTGGTGCGTGTGATCGAAGAGAGTTGTGCGGGCTGACGGGCCAGCGGTGGCGCCGGTGCCGCTGGGCACGAACGCCGCGCTCGCACCCTACGCCAGCGACCCCGCGCGCAGCCGGGGACGGCGCTTCGCCGAGCCCGAGGCGCCGACGCGCACCGCGTTCCAGCGCGACCGCGACCGGGTCATCCATTCCACCGCCTTTCGGCGGCTGGTTTACAAAACCCAGGTGTTTCTCAACCACGAAGGCGATTTGTTCCGCACCCGGCTCACGCATTCGCTGGAAGTGGCGCAACTGGGGCGCAGCATCGCGCGCTCGTTGCGGCTGAACGAAGACCTGGTGGAGGCCGTGGCGCTGGCGCACGACCTGGGCCACACCCCGTTCGGCCACGCGGGGCAGGACGCCCTGAACACCTGTTTGAAAGCGCTGTTCGCCGCCGCCCAGCCGGGCCAGCCGGAGAGCGATGGCTGGGGCTTTGAGCACAACCTGCAAAGCCTGCGCGTGGTGGACCATCTGGAGGAGCGCTACCCCGCCTTCGACGGCTTGAATCTCACGTTTGAGACCCGCGAAGGCATCCTCAAACACTGCTCGCGCGCCAATGCGCTGCGCCTGCAGGCGCACGACACCAGTGGTGTGGCGGCGCGTTTTGTGGTCGGCGGTTCGCCGTCGCTGGAAGCCCAGTTGTGCAACCTGGCCGACGAGATCGCCTACAACGCACACGACATCGACGACGGCGTGCGCTCGGGGCTGCTGAGCCTGGAGCAGTTGGCCGAGGTGCCCTTGTTCGAGCGCTACCGCCTCAAGGCCCTGACCGCCTACCCGCAACTGGCGGGTCGCCGATTGTTGTTCGAGTCCATCCGCCTGATGCTCAGCGACCAGGTCTACGACGTGATCGACACCACGCGGGCCGGTCTGCAGGCCGCAGGCCTGGACAGCGCCGACGCGGTGCGCACCGCGCCGCCGGTGGTGGCCTTTTCCAGCGACATGCGGGAGGCCTCCCAGGTGCTCAAGACCTTTTTGCTGCGCAACCTCTACCGCCATCCCCAGGTCATGGAAACGACCGACCGCGCCCGGCGCGTGGTGAACGATTTGTTTGCGCTGTACCTGGATCGGCCCGGCGAGCTGCCCGACGAGTACCGCGAGCGCGAGCACCTGCCACGGGCCGTGGCCGACTACATCGCCGGCATGACCGACCGTTTCGCGATCCGCGAACACGAGCGCCTGTGCGGCACGGTGCTGTTTCCTTGAGCCGCGTGCAAACTCCGCAGACCCGGCGCGACCCGGACGCCGCCCACGAAGCGCGCCACCTGGCGCTGATCGTGATCGCGGTGGGTGTGACCTGTGCGCTGCACATCGGCAAGCTGCCGGTGGCGATTCCGGTGCTGCGCGAGGCTTTGCAGCTGAGTCTGGTCCAAGCCGGGTTTCTCTTGTCCATGGTGCAGTTCGCCGGCATGACGCTGGGCCTTTTGATGGGCTTGGTGGCAGACCGCCTGGGTGCTCGGCGGGTGATGCAAGCAGGTCTGTTGTTGCTCGCGGCGGGCAGCGCCGCAGGCGCTTTAGCGCCCGACGTGCACTGGTTGCTGCTGTCCCGTGTCGTTGAGGGCATGGGCTTTTTGCTCACCGTGTTGCCGGCGCCGGGCCTGCTGCGGCAACGCGTGCACCACGCGCCGACTTTGGCGCGCGCCCTGGGCTGGTGGGGTGCCTACATGCCGCTGGGCATGGCCACGGCCTTGCTGCTCGGTGCCCCGCTCATGGGGGTGCTGGGGTGGCGTGGCGCGTGGTTGCTGCTCAGCCTGGTCTCGGCCTTGGCCATGCTGGTGTTCACCTGGCGCGTGCCACCCGACACGGATGATCACCACGCTCAGCGCAAGCTGCCGCTCTGGCCCCGCTTGCGGCGCACCTTGTCGGTGCCGGGCCCATGGTTGGTGGCCATCGGGTTTTTTCTGTATTCGAGCCAGTGGATGGCGGTGGTCGGTTTTCTGCCCACGGTCTACAGCCAGGCGGGATACAGCGGCCCCGTGGTGGGTGCGCTCACCGCGCTGGCCGCCGGGATCAACATGGTCGGCAACATCGCGGCCGGTCGCTGGTTGGCCCGGGGCGCCCAGCCCGGCGTCTTGATGGGCGTGGCTTACCTCGCCATGATCGCGGGTGCGGCGGTGGCCTTTTCCGCATGGGCGCCGCCGCTGCTGCAATACCTCGCCGTGTTGCTGTTCTCGTGTGTCGGGGGCTTGATCCCCGGCACCTTGTTTGGCGTGTCGGTGTCGCTCGCCCCCGACCCGGGCACGGTGTCCACCACGGTGGGCTGGATGCAGCAACTCTCGGCGCTCGGCCAATTCCTGGGGCCACCGGCCGTGGCCTGGTTGGCGGTGCTGGTCGGTGGGTGGCAGTGGACCTGGCTGGCCACCGGGGCTTGCTCGGTGCTGGGTTGTTGCGTGGCGGCTGGTTTGCAGCGGACGTGGGCGCAGCGCGCCACGTAAAATTCCAATGGATCGGGTGTGGACTCCATTTTGTTCGCTGCCCCCAATCCTTGAGCACGCGCATGGCCCGCCTTCCCCGTCTCACCGTTCCAGGTTACCCGCACCACGTTGTGCAGCGGGGCAACAACCGGCAGGCGATTTTTGCGTCGGACGAGGATCGCCGGTATCTGCTGGCGCTGCTGATCGAGTACGCCACGCGCTTCCAAGTGGCTGTGCACGCCTATGTGCTCATGGACAACCACTTTCACCTGTTGGCCACGCCCGAGACTGCGGAGGGCTTGCCGCAGATGATGCAGGGAGTGGGGCGGCGCTATGTGCGTTATTTCAACGACAAACAAGGGCGCAGCGGCACCCTGTGGGAGGGGCGCTACCGCTCCACGCTGATCGAGACCGATCGGTATTTGCTCGCCTGCATGGTGTATATCGACCTGAATCCGGTACGCGCTGGCCTGGTGCAGGCTGCTCGGGACTTTCCTTGGTCGAGCCATGGGCATTACGTCGGGCTGGGGCAGGACAAGCTGGTGACGCCGCACCCGTTGGCCTGGACCCTGGGCAACACGCCGTTTGCCCGCGAAGCCGCATATGCCGAATTGGTGCACGCCGGACTGGGCACGGAGCAGCAGCGTGCGCTGACCGACTCCGTGTTGCGGGGCTGGGCTTTGGGTGGAGCCGATTTTGTTGCGGGTTTGCAGAAGCAGACGCCGCGAAGGGCGCGTCCCCTGCAAGCGGGAAGACCCGCGAACAAAGAAAAAAGCAGCCGGTAGCGGGCATCTGCGGCCTCAACGCCGCTGTTTGGACGGGGTTTTAATATGTCCCCAATT
>NZ_JBFJMY010000449.1:0-3340 GCF_041633695.1 Hydrogenophaga sp. | reverse complement strand
GCGCGCACACCGCAACCAGCGCCATGCGCCATGGCGTTGCGCAAGAAAAGCTGGCCGCTATTGCCAACTACGCCACCAGCCCCTTGTTTGCTGAAGCAGAGCGGGCCGCACTGGACTTCGCTCTGGCTGCGGCGAGTGTGCCCAACGGCGTCACGGACGACATGTTCGCCCGCTTGAGCGCGCACTGGACAGAAGGGCAGATCGTGGAGATTCTGGGCGTCATCGGACTGTTCGGCTTCTTCAACCGCTGGAACGACTCTTTGGCCACCACGCTGGAGGCCGAACCCATGGACATCGCAAACACAACGCTGGGCTCCAGCGACTGGCACCTCGGAAAGCACGGAAAGGACTGAACACCATGAAAAAAATCAAATGCGCTCTGATCGGGCCCGGCAACATCGGGACCGACCTACTGGCCAAGCTGCAACGCAGCAAAGTGCTGGAACCTGTCTGGATGGTTGGCATCGACCCGAATTCCGACGGCTTGAAGCGCGCCAGGGAAATGGGCATCAAGACCACCGCCGACGGTATCGACGGCTTGATTCCCCACATGACAGACGACGGTGTGCAAATCGTGTTTGATGCCACCAGCGCTTATGCCCATGCCGAGAACAGCCGCAAGGTCAACGCACAAGGCGCCATGATGATCGACCTCACGCCTGCGGCCATCGGCCCATATTGCGTGCCCCCGGTCAACTTGAAGCAGCACGTGGGCAAGCGCGAGATGAACGTGAACATGGTCACCTGCGGAGGCCAGGCCACCATTCCCATGGTGGCCGCAGTCAGCCGTGTGCAAGCGGTGGTCTATGGTGAAATTATTGCCACCGTGTCCAGCCGCTCGGTGGGGCCGGGCACCCGAAAAAACATTGACGAGTTCACCCGCACGACGGCAGGCGCGGTCGAGAAGGTGGGCGGCGCCAAGAAGGGCAAGGCCATCATCGTCATCAACCCGGCCGAGCCACCGTTGATCATGCGCGACACCGTGCACTGCCTGACCGAAGACGAGCCGGATCAGGCGGCGATCACCAAGTCGGTCCACGACATGATCAAGGAGGTGCAGAAATATGTACCGGGCTACAAGCTGGTCAACGGCCCGGTGTTCGATGGCAAGCGGGTCTCAGTCTTCATGGAGGTTGAAGGCTTGGGCGACTACCTGCCCAAGTACGCTGGCAATCTCGACATCATGACCGCTGCAGCGGCTCGCACCGCCGAGATGTTCGCCGAAGAAATGCTCAATGGCACGCTCACGCTCGAAGCCGTGCACGCCTGAATCTGGAGAACACAACATGACCACACTCAAAGGCAAAAAAATCACCGTCCACGACATGACTCTGCGTGACGGTATGCACCCCAAGCGCCACCTGATGACGCTGGAGCAGATGAAGGCCATCGCCTGCGGACTGGACGCAGCCGGCGTGCCGCTGATCGAAGTCACCCACGGCGATGGCCTGGGTGGTAGCTCGGTCAACTACGGTTTCCCCGCGCACAGCGACGAGGAATACCTGGGCACCGTGATCCCGCTGATGAAACAGGCCAAGGTCAGTGCTCTGCTGCTGCCCGGCATCGGCACCGTCGACCACCTGAAAATGGCCCACGGCCTGGGCGTGCACACCATCCGCGTGGCCACGCACTGCACAGAAGCCGATGTGAGCGAGCAGCACATCACCCTGGCCCGCAAGATGGACATGGACACCGTGGGCTTCTTGATGATGGCCCACATGAACAGTCCGCAAGGGCTGGTCAAACAGGCCAAGCTGATGGAGGGCTACGGCGCCAACTGCATCTACATCACCGACTCGGCCGGCCATCTGTTGCCCGAGACGGTCAAGGCCCGCGTGGCCGCGGTGCGCGAAGCGCTCAAGCCCGAGACCGAGCTGGGTTTCCATGGTCACCACAACCTCGCGATGGGCGTGGCCAATAGCCTGGCTGCGGTTGAGGTTGGGGCCAACCGCATCGATGCCGCAGCAGCCGGGCTGGGGGCGGGTGCGGGCAACACCCCGATGGAAGTGTTCATCGCGGTATGCGATCTGATGGGTATCGAGACCGGTGTGGACGTGTTCAAGATCCAGGATGTGGCCGAAGACCTGGTGGTGCCCATCATGGACTTCCCCATCCGTATCGACCGCGACGCGCTCACCCTGGGCTACGCCGGTGTCTACGGTAGCTTCCTGCTGTTCGCCAAGCGTGCCGAGAAGAAGTACGGTGTTCCCGCGCGCGACATCCTGGTCGAGATGGGACGCCGAGGCATGGTCGGTGGCCAGGAAGACATGATCGAAGACACAGCGATGACCATGGCGCGCGAGCGCGCAATCATGGCCAAGGCCGCTTGAAGGAAGCTCCATGCCATTTGCGCAGATCTACATGATTGAGGGCCGCACCGAAGACCAGAAACGCGCAGTGATCGAAAAGGTCACCGCCGCGCTTCAGGACGCAGTGGGTGCCCCCAAGGAGACGATACGGGTCTGGATTCAGGACGTGCCCAAGGAGAACTGGGGCATCGCCGGGGTATCGGCGAAGGACCTCGGGCGTTGACCTCGCGCTGAAAAGCAAAGTGCCGAAGCTGGGTGACCGACCCGCAGGGCATCGGAATGCAGATGTAGGGCTGCTGTTCGAGCGCAGCTTGTGCGCCGAGAACATCTCCGCCGATGATCCGAATACCCGTCGCACGCCCTCGTTCAAGGGCGTTTGACTCCACGCTGGCAGCCCTCAGGCGTCGGGACTGCGTTTCTTGATTCGGAACTCCACCTGACCGCGCCGCAAGTTCAGCCGTCTGGCAACCGCCGACACGTCGCCGTCGCATCGCGGGATGGCCCGGTCGATCAGCATCGATTCGATGTCGTCGAAAGAAGCCATCCGGTCGAGCAACTGATCGACCAGCGCAGGTAGGCCTTTGGCGCCGGCGTCCTCGCTTGCGGGCGAACGCCGGACCGCTCGGTTCGATGGACGAACCAGATCACCCATCGGACCCAGGCCCCAGGTGTTGCCGCGCAGCGACTCACCACCAGCAAACAAGTGTTGCACGTCAATGGCGGCCGCGACCCACGCTGTCCACAAAGGTGTCTGCCCGAAGATCGTCGGTGTCTTCATCGGCTCGAAGGTCCCAGGAGTAGAGCTTTCCAAGAAGGAAGCTCTACGTGAAGAAGTCAAGATTTACCGACAGCCAAATCACGGCTGCACTGAAACAAGTAGAGGCCGCGCTGGCGGCGTCCGAGATCTGCCGCGAGGTGGGGATCGGCACCGCCACTTTTATAAGTGGCGCGCCAAGTTCGGCGGCATGGACACTTCCATGATGGCCCGCATGTAGGAGCTCGAAGACGAGAACCCGCGCCTCAAGAAGATG
>NZ_JBFJMY010000448.1:0-3352 GCF_041633695.1 Hydrogenophaga sp. | reverse complement strand
CCGCCCGGACCTGATGCACCAGATCCTGGCGATCAACGCCGACGCGGTGGCCACCTACTTGAACGCACAGATCGACGCAGGTGCGCAGGCGGTGATGGTGTTCGACAGCTGGGGCGGCGTGCTGGCCGACGGCAAGTTCCAGGACTTCAGCCTGACCTACACCAAGCGCGTGCTGGCCCAGCTGCAGCGCGAAAAAGACGGCGTGGTGGTTCCGCGCATCGTCTTCACCAAGGGTGGCGGCCTGTGGCTGGACGAGATGAAAGACCTGGACTGCGACGCGCTGGGCCTGGACTGGACCGTGAATCTGGCCAAAGCGCGTGCGGCAGTGGGCGACCGCAAAGCCCTGCAAGGCAACATCGACCCCAATGTGTTGTTTGCCCCCCCTGAGCGCATCGACGCCGAAGTGGCCGCCGTGCTGGAGAGCTTTGGCAAGCCCCACCAGGGCGCCGGCACCGGTCCCACGCACATCTTCAACCTGGGCCACGGCATCAGCCAGTTCACCCCGCCCGAGCATGTGAGCACGCTGGTGAACGCGGTGCACACGCATTCGCGGCGCCTGCGCGCAACCCCCTGAGGGCTGGCCAAAGCCCCGGTTTCACAGGCCTTGGGCCGGTTTGGGCGCTGCCCAAGGGGCACAAAAGCTGAGGTCTTTGGTGCTCAAAATCGGCCCCACAAACAGCCCCCGGGCCAGGCACACCGGGGGTGTTCGGCTGGCCTTAACACAAAAATTTCGGAAAACGGCACTTGACAGACCTCAGTTATGCACAAAACTTGTGCTGCGGTGCATCAACTTTTTTGCAGACCCCATGGAACCTTTTCCAGGTCCAGTATGGTTGCTAAGCTGTTGATTTATATGAATTTTATTTTTTGCTTTTTTTCTGGGCAATTTAAGAAAGGCCTTGATTTTCAAGGCCTCCCGAGCCGTCGGCAGGCTCTATCCACAAAGTTATCCACAGAAAGCTTGGACATGTCTGTATGCGCTTTCAAATCAATGACTTACGGCACACTTCGATAGATCAACTGAGGAACCCGCCCTAAGCATGGACTGTTGGCCCAGCATCGTCGTAGCCACCCCCGCCCACAGCGCGGTGGGGGGACCGCTCAGCTACCGAAGCGAGCGGTTGCTCGCTGTCGGCAGCTTGGTGCGGGTGCCACTGGGTTCGCGCGAAGTGTTGGGCGTGGTGTGGGACTGCCCCACGGTCCCGCCCGCCGGACTGGACCCGGCCAAGGCCAAATGGGTGGCGGCGGTGCTGGACGGGCTCCCCCCCCTCAACACCCGCTGGCTACAACTGGTGCGCTTCGCCGCCCAGTATTACCAGCGCAGTCTGGGCGAGGTGGCGCTGGCCGCGCTGCCGCCGCAGCTGCGCGAGCTCGACAACACCCAGCTGGCCCGCCGCCTGAAACGCCGGGCCAAGGCCCTGGCCGCTTCGGGTGTTGCCGCGGCTGGCGACCCCGCCACGGCGCTGGCGCACACCCTGAGCGACGAACAAAGCGAGACCTTGCAGGCCCTGGCCGCCGCCACGGCGCCGGTTTTGTTGTTTGGCGCCACCGGCAGCGGCAAAACCGAGATTTACCTGCGCGCCACCCAGCAGGTGCTGGAAATTGCAGCGCCAGCCGCCCAGGTGGACGCAGAAACCGGTGAGATCGGCCAGGCCCCGCCCGCCACCCAGGTGCTGGTGATGGTGCCCGAGATCAACCTCACGCCGCAGCTGGAGGCGCGTTTTCGCGAACGCTTCGAACCCGCATTTGGTGCCGATGCCGTGGTCTGCCTGCACAGCGGCATGACGCCGGCGCAGCGCCTGGCCAGCTGGCTGGCGGCGCACACCGGGCAGGCGCGCATTGTGCTGGGCACCCGCATGGCGATTTTTGCCAGCCTGCCCGGCTTGCGCCTGATCGTGGTCGACGAAGAACACGACCCCAGCTACAAGAGCCAGGAAGGGGCGCGTTATTCGGCCCGCGATCTCGCCGTGTACCGCGCCCAGCTGGAAAGCAAGGCGCTGGCCGCCCTGCCGGGCCACCCGGCGGAACCCGGCGCGGCGCGCTGCCAGGTGCTGCTGGGTTCGGCCACGCCTTCGCTGGAAAGCTGGCACGCCGCCGAACAAGGGCGCTACCAGCGGCTGGCCATGCCCAGCCGCATCGGTGGCGGCGCCTTGCCGCGCCTGCGCCTGGTCGACATGCACCACCAGCCCAAAGGCGCGGTGTTGGCGCCGCCGCTGCTGGCGGCCATGGCCGAACGCATCGCGCGCAGCGAGCAGTGCCTGGTGCTGCTGAACCGGCGCGGCTACGCACCGGTGCTGGCCTGCCACGCCTGCGACTGGAAAAGCAGTTGCCCGCATTGCAGCGCCTACCGCGTGTTCCACAAACTGGACCGCACCCTGCGCTGCCACCACTGCGGCTTCACCGAGCGCGTGCCCCGCGCCTGCCCCGACTGCGGCAACGTGGACATTGCCCCCGTGGGACGTGGCACCGAGCAGATCGAAGAACAGCTCACCGCCCTGCTGGCCGATGCGCGCCGCCCCGACGGCGGCCCACCGCGTGTGGCCCGCATGGACGCCGACTCGACCCGGCTCAAAGGCAGCCTGGAAGTGCAGCTCGCCACCATGCACAGCGGCGAGGTGGATGTGCTGGTGGGCACGCAGATGATCGCCAAGGGCCACGACTTTCGCCGCATCACCCTGGTGGCCAGCGTGAACGCCGACGCAGCCCTGTTCGCCAGCGACTACCGCGCACCCGAGCGCCTGTTTGCCTTGTTGATGCAAGCCGCTGGCCGCGCCGGGCGCGCCGCCGAACACAGCGCCGGCAGCGAGATGTGGGTGCAAACCTGGTACCCGCAGCACCCGCTGTTCACCCAGCTCCAGCGCCACGACTTCCCCGCCTTTGCCGCCGAACAGCTGGTGGAGCGCGAAGACGCGGGCATGCCGCCGTTTGGCCACCAGGCCTTGCTGCGCGCCGACGCCCGCACCCAGGACGCCGCTCGGGCCTTCCTCAACGCTGCCGCCCAGGCCGCTGCCGAGCTGCCGCACCGCGCCGATGTGACGCTCTACCCCGCCGTGCCGCTGACCATTCAACGCGTGGCCAATGTGGAGCGCGCGCAAATGCTGGTGGAGGCCGAATCGCGCGGCGCGCTGCAGCGTTTTCTGGCCGCCTGGCAACCGGTGCTGCACGCCACGCGCAGCCACCCCGATGCGCGTGGTCTGCTGCGCTGGGCGGTGGACGTGGACCCGCTGGCGATCTGAACCCTGGCGCCCACCCCGAGTGGGCTAGGAGCCTGCGCGGCAGAAGAGGCGTCGGCTGCAAATCGCCCGCAGCGGTCCATTTTTCACCGTCTATTTGCCCCATAGCCGGGCTATGG
>NZ_JBFJMY010000447.1:0-3354 GCF_041633695.1 Hydrogenophaga sp. | reverse complement strand
GGCCGCGCGCGACGTGACCGTGCAAACCTCGCTGCTGGAAGCCCGCCTGGTCGCAGGGGGGAAAAAGCAGTTTTCCGAACTGATCCAGCACCTGGACGAGGCCTTGGACCCGAAAGCTTTTTTCGTCGCCAAGACGCTGGAGATGCGCCAGCGCCACAACAAGTTTGAAAACACGCCGTATTCGCTGGAGCCCAACTGCAAAGAATCGCCCGGTGGCTTGCGCGATCTGCAAATGATTCTCTGGGTCGCCAAAGCGGCGGGCCTGGGCAGCAGCTGGGACGACCTGGCGCGCAAGGGTTTGGCCACGCCGTTGGAGGCGCGCCAGATCAAAGCCAACGAGGCCTTGCTCAGTCTGATCCGGGTGCGTTTGCATCTGCTGGCCAAGCGGCGCGAAGACCGGCTGGTGTTCGATCTGCAGACGGCGGTGGCCGAGTCGTTCGGGTTCAAGGCCCATGTGCCACCGATGGTGGTGCCCAGTGGCGACGGCCCCAACCACGCGCCCACACCGCCCACGGCCAAAGGCACGCGCCGCGCCAGCGAACTGCTGATGCGCCGCTACTACTGGGCAGCAAAAGCGGTGACCCAGCTCAACCAGATCCTGCTGCTCAACATCAAGGAACGGCTGTACGACGACGGCAGTCCGGTCGAGCGCCTGCGCCCGATCAACGAACGGTTTTTTGACAAAGGCGGCATGCTGGAGGTGGCGGGCGACAACCTGTATGTGCAGCAGCCCCACGCGATTCTGGAAACCTTTCTGATCTACCAGACCACGCTGGGGATCAAGGGATTGTCGGCACGCACGCTGCGTGCGCTCTACAACACCCGGCCGGTGATGAACGCGCAGTTCCGCAACGACCCGGTCAACCAGGCCATGTTCTTGCGCATGTTGCAGGAGCCCGAAGGCATCACGCACGCGCTGCGGCTGATGAACCAGACCTCGGTGCTGGGGCGCTACCTCTGGGTGTTTCGCCACATCGTGGGCCAGATGCAGCACGACCTGTTCCACGTCTACACGGTGGACCAGCACATCCTGATGGTGGTGCGCAACATGCGCCGCTTCTTCATTGCCGAGCATTCGCACGAATACCCGTTTTGCTCCCAACTGGCCAGTGGCTGGGACAAGCCCTGGATCCTCTACGTCGCGGCCTTGTTCCACGACATCGCCAAAGGCCGTGGCGGCGATCATTCGGAACTCGGTGCCCACGATGTGCGGGTGTTCTGCCGCGACCATGGCATTGCCCGCGAAGACAGCCAGCTGATCGAGTTCCTGGTCGCGCACCACCTGGACATGAGCCGCATGGCCCAGAAAGAAGACCTGAGCGATCCGGACGTGATTGCCGCCTTTGCCAAACGCGTGGGCAACGAGCGCTACTTGACCGCCTTGTATTTGCTCACCGTGGCAGACATCCGGGGCACCAGTCCCAAAGTCTGGAACGCCTGGAAAGGCAAACTGCTGGAAGACCTGTTCCGCTACACCCTGCGCGCTTTGGGTGGCCGGGCGCCCGACCCCAACGCCCTGATCGAGGCGCGCAAGCGCGAAGCGCTGGCGTCTTTGGCGCTGCACGCCCTGCCCCACATGGCCCACAAAGTGTTGTGGAACAACCTGGATGTGAGCTATTTCATGCGCCACCAGGCGGACGAGATCGCCTGGCACACCCGTGTGCTCACACGCCAGATGGCCCAGACCGCAGCCAAGCTGGCGGCGGCGCAGGCACAAGCCCAATCGGACGACGACAACCCCGTCGCGGACAAGGCGCCGCTGCCGGCCGCACCCGACAAATGCATCGTGCGCGCCCGCCTGTCCCCCGCAGGTGAAGGCCTGCAGGTGCTGGTGTACGCCCCCGATCAGCACGATTTGTTTGCCCGCATCTGCGGCTACTTTGACGAGTCCGACTTCAGCATCCTGGACGCGCGGGTGCACACCACCCACAACGGCCATGCGCTCGACACCTTCCAGGTGATCGCGCCCAGTCTGTCCGAGCACTACCGCGAACTCACCGCGATGGTGGAGATCGATCTGGCCAACACCATCGACAGCCGGGGACCACTGCCCACCCCCAGCATGGGCCGGCTTTCGCGCCGGGTGCGCAGCTTCCCGGTGACGCCGCGCGTCGATCTACGCCCGGACGACAAAGCCCAACGCTGGCTGCTCAGTGTCTCGACCAGCGACCGGGCCGGCCTGCTCTACTCCATCGCCCGCGTGCTGGCGACCCACGAGATCAGCGTGGAACTGGCCAAGATCACCACGCTGGGGGAGCGGGTGGAAGACACGTTCTTGATCAGCGGTGCACAGCTCCAAGTCAACAAGCGGCAAATCCAGATCGAGACCGAACTGCTCAAGACGCTGGAAAGCTGAGGCCCTTTCAAGGGAGGAGCCCGGTATCGGCGGCCCGGCCGAGCCGGAACCGCGATGTCGGCGCTTCGGTCCGCGCGGCTCGCACCCGCCGCGGATTCGCTGCGAAAAGCCTAAATTCCCCACGCAGCCTCAGGGCTGCAAACTCAGGGCTGCACAGGCAGCGGTTCCGCCATCGCGGGTGGAGCCGGCTTGCGCCGCAACACCTGGCCGAACCAGATCGACACGTCGTCAACCAGGGTGAACACGGCCGGGATCACCAGCAAGCTCAGGAAGGTGGACGTGATCAGTCCGCCGATCACCGCCACCGCCATGGGCGAGCGGAAGCTGCTGTCGGCATTGCCCCAGCCCATGGCGATGGGCAGCATGCCCGCGCCCATGGCCAGCGTGGTCATCACGATCGGACGGGCGCGCTTGTGGCAGGCGTCCAAGATCGCGTCCAGCCGGTTCATGCCGTGCGCGCGCCGGGCTTCGATCGCGTACTCCACCAGCAGAATCGAGTTCTTCGTCGCCACCCCCATGAGCATGATCAAACCGATCAAGGACGGCATGGAAAACGCTTTGTCGGCCAGCAGCAGCGCCACAAAGGCCCCGCCCAGCGACAAAGGCAGCGCCGCCAGAATGGTGAACGGGTGCAAAAAGGCCTTGAACAACAACACCAGCACGATGTAGATGCACAACACCCCGGTCAACATGGCCAGACCGAAGCTGGCGAACAGTTCACCTTGCACCTCGGCGTCGCCAATCTCCAGCACCGACACCCCGGCGGGCAGGTTTTTCATGGTGGGCAGTTTGTCCACGGCGGTCTTCATGTCGCCCAGGGCGATACCGGCCAACTCCACCTCGAAATTGATGTTGCGCGAACGGTCGTAGCGCGCGATCACCGCAGGCCCGCCGCCAAAACTCAGCGTTGCCACTTGCGACAGCATCACCGGGCCTTTGCTGCCCGGCACCGTGAGGCGGCCCAGCACGTCCAGGTGTTCGCGCGCGCTGGCTTCCAG
>NZ_JBFJMY010000446.1:0-3404 GCF_041633695.1 Hydrogenophaga sp. | reverse complement strand
ATTCAGCTAAACCAGTCCCTTCTGCGGTGCACTTGCGCACTTGTCCACACGCCGGGTCAACGCCAGCCGCCCATAATCAACGCCGAAAGCCAACACCATTTCCCTGCGCAGGAGGACATCGGAGTGAGCGGAGAAAAAGACCACGTTCGGCTGCAGCAAATGATGGCCCCTGACCTTCGGCCAGAAACCTACGTCTACTGCACCTTCCAAGACCATCGCCTCCCTGCTGACCTCTCCCCCATCTGCACGTTCAGGGAGACCGAAGGATTGACGGCCATCGTTGAGCGCGCTCAAGCCATTCAGGCCAAGGTGCCCTACATCTTTGAGGCCAAACTCATCACGCTCACCGTGCACTCCTCACTGGAAGCCATCGGCTTTCTGGCCATGATCTCCTCGGCCCTGGCCAAAGCAGGCATCCCTTGCAATGCGGTCGCCGCCTTCCACCACGATCACCTGTTCATTCCGGTTGAGCGAGCCGACGACGCGTTCTCTTTGCTGAACGCTTTGAGCCACAGCAGCGCACCGGCAGCGATTTGACGCGCTTCGTACGCAGGGTCTTCTTCGTTTAGCGCGACTGAACCCGCTGCAGATTTGGGCGCCCTGCCCTGATTTCCTTTGACATCGCGCGACGCGCTTGTCTACCCTACCATCTATCCAGTCTCTTGAGACTTGGTGCTTGGGTCACGCGGTGTCAGCACTGCGTGGCCTGTCGGTCAACCAGACCTGCAGGAGTGGGGATGAACAACCTTCAACTTCCCGAGGTGACGCCGTCAGCATCTGCGGTCGTGACACGCCCATCGGTCAAACGCCGTATCGATCCTATCGACGCACCCGCCCGCCCACTGGGCTCCAAACGTTTGGCGCTGATCGCAAAGCGCACCAACGCTGCCGCATCAATGTCAGACCGCCATTTGGAACGCATCGCTGAGGGCGATACCTTGCTGGCAAACCACGACGGCACCGTGACCTTCCTCCTGCGCGCCACCCGCTACGGTCTGCTGATGGAGCGCACCCAACGCCAAGCTTCGGGCATGCGGCTGGTACAGACGATGGTCTTTCATGACGTGAAGAGCTTCGACCGCTGGTGTGCGGTCGAGCCGTTGCGTTTTGATGATGGCCTGCTGTTCAGCAAACTGGGACGACAGGGTCATGCTGCATTTGCAATCCACCCCTGACCGCATTGAGCCTGCTTCAGGCAGACCTGCGATAGGGGACAACGCGCGCGTTTTTCATATCCTCCCATTGATCACAGATGCGAGGTCCCCGGGCGAAGTGATCTCATTGTTTCGCGAGGCCGTTATGGGTCTGGGAGCTGATGCAGGCTACTTCCTGAGTTGCCTTCGAGACGATGCAACCCGAACCTCATTTCGATCGTTTTGGGCCTGCGATCCAGCATGGCCGGCTGAGTACGCTTCTCAACGATGGTTCGAACATGATCCCTGGTTGCGCTATGCATCGTGCGACGCGGAGCCCACCCGTGCCAGCTACCTCAACTGCTCATCCCCCGAAGAAAGCGCCTTCATCCGCGCAGCTGCCAAGCATGGCTTCGCATCTGCTCTGATCGCACCTGCACCCAGCTCAGTTGGCCTATCAAGGGTAGGGGTCCTGTGCCTGGGATCAGCTGACCCCGAAAGGTTCGAGGGCGAAAGCTACCCGAGGGCCAGGGTACTGGCGCGCGCGCTTGCCATGGAGCTGCATCACTCGATTGCAATATCCATGCGTGAGGAACTGCTCCGGGGCACGAGCCTCACAGAAGCCGACCTGCACCTCTTGCGCTGTGAGGCCGCAGGACACAGCAGCAAAGTGATCGGTGCAGCCATGAATCTTGAGGCCAAAACCATCGACAGCCGATTTCAGCGCGTCAACGCAAAGCTGAACGCGCCGGACAGACGCACAGCTGTGCGCATTGCCCGTCTTTACGGCCTGCTTTAGCAGGCCGTTGAAAAATTCTCCGCCGGTGCCCGAGTCGGCCGCTACGATCTGAAGCCATCCCAGAACGACCCAGCCGAGGAAGATGAGAGGCAACCAAGACTTCCAGAGTGCGATGTTCAGCTACATCAGCCTTGAAGAGAGAGTGCCGCAGGCCCACCCGCTGCGCAAGTTGCGCGCCGTGGTCGATGCGCTGCTGGCGACGATGAGCAACGACTTCGAGGCGGTGTATGCCCGCCGTGGGCGCCCCTCGGTACCGCCGGAGATGCTGCTCAAGGCACTGCTGCTGCAGATCCTGTTCTCCATCCGAAGCGAGCGGCAACTGGTCGAGGCCATCAACTACAGCCATCCTTCAATCTCGCCCACTCCCTACCCTCAACCCCTCCGCCGCAAATGGCACCAGGAACTGTTCACTATGCTCAGCCGTCGCCGTCAGCCACGCTTCATAGGCCGCCTCCGGCAGCACCACTACCATGCGTTTCTCATCGGTCGGCTTGTGGAACTGGTTCATCAGTTGGTGGGTATCTGCGTTGATCGTCCGCATTGTGTAGCTGTGCACCCATTCCCCCTGGGGAGACTTCCAGGCAGACCACAAACCCGCAATCCCCATGGGCCGACCGTCTTCTCGTTCGATGCGCGTGGGAATGGCCTTGCCGCTGCGCCAGTCCGGTTCGTAGATGGCTTGGGCCGGGATGATGCAG
Organism: Hydrogenophaga sp.; assembly: GCF_041633695.1. Classification (GTDB taxonomy): domain Bacteria; phylum Pseudomonadota; class Gammaproteobacteria; order Burkholderiales; family Burkholderiaceae_C; genus Hydrogenophaga. The sequence goes on along the minus strand of NZ_JBFJMY010000446.1, from coordinate 774 downwards.
TGCTGCGCCCTCTTCCAAGCTTCCCGAAAACTCGGTTTGGTGGCCACCGTCTCGCTGCGGGCGTTGTAGGTACTGCGGCAGATCTTCAGGTCGGTCGCCCAGTGGGGTACCAGGCCAAACAGGCCGGGTAACGCTTCCCGATCTGGTGCTGCGTCATCGCCCGAGTCCTTCTCCCGGGGGCGGCGGATCAGCAGGCCGGGGTATCCCGGCCAGAGATCGGTTTTGCCCAAGTCGGCCGGTGGCTCCACCTGGAACACCTTTCGCAAGACCTGTGCGTCCCGCACGCCTTCGTAGTGACTGCACATGGTTCAATCCTATGCGCGGATTCGCGCCGGTTTTCTGTGAAGCATTCCCAAGGGATGGGCTTGGCTTCTATACTGTTGTTATGTAAGGGGTATCCACTTAGCTCCAGCAGATGCAGAATAACTGGATGGATATCCATACTTTAGCGCCAACGCCCGGAAAAGACTATCCGCAGACTTGGAACGAGTTTCTTGACTGGTTTGCCACCGAAGAGGCGTGCCTTGCCTATCTGGAGCGGCTGCGGTGGTCCCAAGGTTTTGTCTGCCCGCGCTGCGGCTGCGTAGGCGATGCCTATCGTGCGACGCGTACCCGGCTGATGTGCCCGAGTTGCCAACACCAGAGTTCGGTGACCGCCGGCACCATCTTCGAGAAGACCCGAACGCCACTGCGCGTTTGGCTGGCTGCGGCTTGGTACCTGACCAATCAGAAGCAAGGCGTGAGCGCGTTGGGTCTACAGCGCGTGCTGGGACT
>NZ_JBFJMY010000445.1:0-3405 GCF_041633695.1 Hydrogenophaga sp. | reverse complement strand
TGAAGCATGTAGGCCAGGTAGTCGGGTTCGAGCAGGTCGTTGATGGCGACGACTTCGATGTCAGAAAAGTTCTGGATCGCGCTGCGCAAGACGTTGCGCCCGATGCGGCCAAAGCCGTTGATACCGATTTTGATGGTCATGTCCGTTGACTCCTTCAGTTGGAAAAGTTGCTAATCAGGAAAACGCGTGGGTGCAATCAGTGACCCCACCAAGGGCACCGCCGGGCCGGCTCTGCCGGACGGCCAGTGCCGCCCCCTCAAGGGGGTAGCGCGAAGCGCTGCGGGGGTGGATCATTTCGCCAGCACGGTGCGCACCGTGTCGGCCACATTCTTGGGTGTGAAGCCGAAGTGCTCGAACAGCACAGGTGCGGGTGCCGACTCGCCATAGGTGTCGAGACCCACCACGGCGGCCACGCCGTATTTCCACCAGCCGTCGGTGGAGCCCATTTCCACCGCGATACGCGGCAGGCCCTTGGGCAACACCGACGCCTTGTAGGCGGCGTCCTGGCGGTCGAAGGTGGTGGTGCTGGGCATGGAGACCACGCGCACCGCGATCTTGTATTCCTTGGCCAGCAGCTCTTGCGTCTTCATGGCCAGCTGCACCTCGGAGCCGGTGGCGATGATGACTGCCTGCGCCTTTTTCTTCATGCCCACATCGACCGGCTCGGACAGCACATAGGCGCCGCGGCTGATGTCGCCCAAGTCGTCCTTGGGCGCATACGGCAGGTTTTGGCGGCTCAACAGCAAGGCGGTGGGGCGGTTGGCATTTTGCAAAGCCACGGCCCAGGCCACGGCGGTTTCTGCGGTGTCGCCCGGACGCCAGACGTCCAGGTTGGGGATCAGGCGCAGGCTGGCGGCGTGCTCCACCGACTGGTGGGTGGGGCCGTCTTCGCCCAGGCCGATGGAGTCGTGCGTGAACACGTGCACCACGCGCTGCTTCATCAGCGCGGCCATGCGGATCGCGTTGCGGCTGTAGTCGCTGAAGGTGAGGAAGGTGCCACCGTAAGGAATGAAGCCGCCGTGCAGCGCCACGCCGTTCATGATCGCGGCCATGCCGAATTCGCGCACGCCGTAGTTGATGTGGCGACCCCCTTGGCCGGCTTCGTTCTTCACCACGTTGCCCGCCAGATCAAAGCGCAGCTGGGGTGTGGATTTGGTGTTGGTGAGGTTGGAGCCGGTCAGGTCGGCGCTGCCGCCCAACATTTCGGGCACGGCCGCCGTGAAGGCTTCCAGCGCGATCTGGCTGGCCTTGCGGCTGGCCACGGTTTCGGCCTTGGTGTGGGCGGCCACCACGGTGTCGAACGCCAGTTGGTTGAAACCCTTGGGCAGTTCGCCCTTCATGCGGCGCACGAACTCTTTGGCGGCTGCGGGGAAGGCCGCTTTGTAGACGGCAAATTGCGCATTCCACTCGGCTTCCATGGCCTTGCCAGCGGCTTTGCCATCCCAGGCAGCGTACACGTCTTTGGGCACCGTGAACGGCGCATGCGGCCAGCCCAGGGCTTCGCGGGTCAGCTGGATTTCTTCGGCGCCCAGGGGTTCACCGTGGGCCTTGGCGGTGTTGGCGCGGTTCGGGCTGCCTTTGCCGATCGCCGTCTTGCAGCAGATCAGCGTGGGCTTGTCGGCGCTGTTTTTCGCGTCGGCAATGGCGCGGTCCACCGCGTCGGCGTCGTGACCGTCGACCGCGCGGATCACGTTCCAGCCATAGGCCTCAAAACGCTTGGGCGTGTCGTCGATGAACCAGGGCGCGACCTGGCCGTCGATGGAGATGCCGTTGTCGTCGTACAGGGCGACCAGCTTGTTGAGCTTCCAGGCACCGGCCAGCGCGCAGGCCTCGTGGCTGATGCCCTCCATCAGGCAACCGTCGCCCAGGAACACATAGGTGTGGTGGTCGACGATGGCGTGGCCGGGCTGGTTGAATTCGGCCGCCAGCAGCTTCTCGGCCAGCGCCATGCCGACCGCGTTGGTCACGCCCTGGCCCAGCGGGCCGGTGGTGGTTTCAATGCCGGGTGTCACGCCCACTTCGGGGTGACCGGCGGTTTTGCTGTGCAGCTGGCGGAAGTTCTTCAGCTCGTCCATGGGCAGCTTGTAGCCGCTCAGGTGCAGCAGCGCGTAGACCAGCATGGAGCCGTGGCCGTTGGATAGCACGAAGCGGTCGCGGTTGGCCCAGGACGGGTTGCTCGGGTTGTGGCGCAGGTGGCGCCCCCACAAAGCCACCGCGATATCGGCCATGCCCATGGGCGCGCCCGGGTGACCGGAATTGGCCTGCTGCACCGCGTCCATGGCCAGCGCGCGGATGGCGTTCGCCATCGTCTGCGGCGTCACGGTGGATGCAGGCACGGATGCGGTGGCGGGGATCGGGCTGCTGGGCGTGGTGACGGCTTCGGACATGGCGTGTAGGGAGTAGGGGTGGAGGTTCGCAGACAAGCGCAGGCGCGCTAAACCGCTGATTTTATCGGCCCGCTCAGATCGCTCCATTTGTGGTCGGCTTTGTGGACGACTTTCTCACCGTCCGCACCGAGCCCCCGCACCCCCGGTTTAGGGGGTGTGCGAAGGCCGCACAGCCTGACACCATGCGGCCACCAAGTCCACCTGCCCCAGCACGTGGTCGTGCGCCCATCCCTCTTTTCTGAAAGCCCTGTACATGAAACTCGCTCATCTTTTGTTGACCGGCCTCGTTGGCCTGATCGCCGCCTGTGGTGGCGGTGGCTCCAGCGTCACCACCTCGGTGTCGGGCGCCATCGTCAAAGGACCGGTGAACGGCGCCACCGTCACCTTCAAGCGCCCGGACGGCTCGGTGATTGCCACCACCACCACCAACAGCACCGGCGCATACAGCCTGGCGTTGAGTTACAGCGGCGACCTGGTGATCGAAGCCTCGGGCGGCACCTATCTGGACGAGGCCACCGGCACCACCACCACCCTGGCCACCCCCATGAAGGCCGTCCTCACGGCCAACGGCGGCAGCGTCACCGGCATGGTCACGCCGCTCACCACCATGGCCTATACCTATGCCTTCCCGAGCGGCAGCGCCGTCACGGCCAGCGGCTTCAACAGCATGGCCAGCAAGGTGGCGGCCCAGTTCAAGCTGCCGGGCGTGAACCTGGTGAGCACCTTGCCCAATGTCACCGGCACGCCCAACGACTACGGCAAAGTGCTGGCCGCGGTGTCGCAATACCTGAAGGACAACCCGGTTGGCCTGGCTGCCCTCATCAACACCAGCTTCAACACCGCGCAGTGGGCCAGCTTCTCCACCGCCTTCAGCACTGCGTACGCCACCGCCGTTCCGGGCAGCGCCATCACCTTCAGTTTTGATGGCAGCGCCTTCAGCATCGGCGGCACCGGCGCGGGTGGCGGATCGGGCACGTGTGGCGTGGCGGCTTCGGGCACCGTGACCACCGGCAACATC
>NZ_JBFJMY010000444.1:0-3407 GCF_041633695.1 Hydrogenophaga sp. | reverse complement strand
AATTTGCAATGCTTTGCACAGCTTGTCTCCTACGCTTGTTATTCGAAATGCGGTGCTTGTTCGCGACCGCCGCGTCCATGCACCGCCGTAGGGATGCAGATCAACGCAAGGCAAATAGTAAGAATCTGTGTCGGGTCTGTCGAATAAAGATTGATGATGCGGTCTATTCAGAATCTAAATACGGTGCGCGCTACGGCCCGAGTGGCGCACAACGGAGGCCAGCGCACGGGCCATGATCGACCAGCAACGGAACCAATGCATGGCCGCCTGGAGCGGCTGGACATGCGGCTGCGGTGGACGGCGGAACCAGGGCCACACCCTACTGCGCCAGATGGAACCCTGGCCTTGCGCCCAACGCTCAACGGTGCGGGAAATGCCTCAACGCCATTCGCGGAAAAAACGGATGCGCTCGTCGTCGTCCGGGTGGCTGGAGATCGATATCGGCAATGGGCCATCTGCCCGGTCGCCACGCTGCGGCGTGCGATCTGAAGAGGACGCTCGCATGCGTTCAAAAAACACCACCATCACCGCAGGCGAAATGCCGCTCTGGTGCAGCATGGTTGCAGCCTCTGCGTCGGCCTGGCGTTCGGCGTCGCGCGAATAGGATTGGGTCGCCATGGCCGCAGGGACCGTCACCAAAAATCCGCTGGCGTCGCCCATGACCACCCCCACCACCGCGCTCACCAGACTGGCCTGCACCACCATCTTGAGCCCGTGGCGCTGGCGCACATGGCCCCACTCGTGTGCCATCACACCCAGAATCGTATCGGGCTGGTCGGCCAACAGCTGCACCAGATCGTCGGTCACGACGATGTAGCCGCCCGGCAGCGCGAAGGCATTGGCTTTCAACGCGGGGGACTGGTGGAACCGCAGTTGCCAGGCGGGCACGTCTCCGTGCGGGTAGGTGCGTTCCAGCAAGGCCTCAAAACGTTTGCGCAAGTGCGCCTGTTGTGCCTCGGGAAGAGTGGACGGTTTGAGAAAGAGGCGGTCCAGTTCGCGCAGGGAGCGCTCGCCCACCGTGGCGTCCACCGAGGGCGGCAACCAGGACACGACCACATGGCTGAGCGCCGGAATACCCCAGATCCAGAAAGCCCAGAGCAGCAGCACGGTGCCCGCAGCCGCCCCCAGCGTGCCACGCCAGCTTTGCTGCCAGCGCACCACGGCACGCTCCGACAAGCCGCTGCGCTGGCACCAGTCGTCCCATTCGGCGCCATCGGCGTGTTGCAGCAGGCCGCCATCGGGCAGTTCGCATTGGCGTTGCCCGTGGGTGCGGCGCTCGGGCCAGCGCACATCGGCCACCGGGTAGCGGTGCACCTCGGTGCCGTCGTTCAACAGCAAGTGGTCGCTGTCGATGAGCAACTGCACGGCTCTGGCGCGCGGGCTGCGCCCGTCAAACCAGGTGCTGCTCAGTGCGCCTGCCGTGCCCATCACAAGCCCATGTCGAAACCAAAGAAGTCGCCGGCCGCGTCACCCAACACGCCACCTTTGCGCGATTGCGCCTGTGCCACCCAGGCGTCGACGTCGTCGGGCACCTCCAGAGTGATGGCTTCCAGGCGAGCACGTGCCGCGCGTACCTTGGCAAACGGCCAATAGAAACCCAGGGTCACCAGGATCAACAACCAGTTGAGCGCATTGATCTTGAAGTAGTCCACAAAGCGCAGCTGGCTGTGGATGCGGATGCGTGGGCTGGAGGTGTTTGACCAGATCAAATTTTGCAGGCGCACCGTGGTGTAGGGCAGCAACACCAAGGGCGTGAGCAAGTACAAACCTGCGAGCAACGCCACCCAGACCAGCGGCCCCGTGGACCCCACACGCTTGAACGCAAAGCCCAAGGCAACCAGAGCCGCCGCTCCCAGCACCAGCACCCCCATGGACTTGAGCGACAAACCATAAAAGCTGCGCACCGGCAGGTCCAGCCGGGTTTGCTCCCCGGCATAGGCATAGCCGCCGTGCTGATAGCGCTTGAGCCGCAAAACGAACCAGGGCAGCATCAACACAGCCAACAAGGTCAGCAGCCCCATGCCGATGGCCACAGCCGGGCCAAGCAAGATACTGCTGGGTGCCGACACCACATACAGCAGCGCCAGGACATAGAACGGCACGAAGGCACCGTAGGCGCCCGCCAAAGGGCTGTTGAAGGCCATTCGCACGCCACGCCAGCTGGTGTTTCGCAAACGGAAATGCAGCGACGCGCGCCAGAGTGCAGGCCACAAAGCCGCCAGGAACAAAATGGGTAGCCAACTGATGCCGGGCGCCAGCTCGGACACCGCCGTGTAGGCAATACTGAAGGCGAGCACCACCAAATAGCCCCGAAACATCTTCCAGGGGTCGGCGTGAAAACCCAGCGCATGGCCGCCCACGACGGTGTTGTTCTGAAAATTGGCGATGCGCCGGGCACGCGCAAAAGGCCAATACAGGCTCAGCGTGACCAGGATCAGCAACAGGTTGACAATCCATATGCGAAAGTATTCGCTGCCCGAGCCGGTGAAGCGGATGTCGAGGTTTTGATGCCCCCCCGCTCCGTGTGCTTCGCCACCGCGACCGCCCTCGCCCGAGCCCAAGAGTTCGGTGGGCGCAAAATCACCGTTGTTCTTCATCATCACTCCCTGAAATTTCGGGCCATCCTACCATCGCACATTGCGGATTTTTGACCAGCGTTTCGCCTTGAAAGACGCTCCAGCCCCGGCATATGGACCCTATGCCAGCTCCGCTGCAGCCACGACATTTCTCTGAAAACCCTCCGCGCACCCCACCATGACCCTTGCCACTGACCGCCCCAAATCCACCACGCCGACCTCGCTCGGCGGCCTGCTGCCATTTATGCGGCCCTACCGCCTGCAGATTGGTTTGGCCATTTTGTTTCTGGTCCTGGCCGCTGCGGCCACGCTGGTGTTCCCGGTTGCGCTGCGCCAATTGATCGACAGCGGACTGGTAGAGGGCGAGCGCAGCGCCCAGGCCATGGGCTTGCGCGGGCATTTCCTGGAGCTGTTTGCCGTGGCGGCGGCGCTGGGCGTGTTTTCTGCCTTTCGCTTCTATCTGGTGAGCTGGCTGGGCGAGCGCGTCACCACCGATTTGCGCAACGCCGTGTACGGTCATGTGCTGCGTCAAAGCCCGCAATTTTTTGAAACCACACAAACCGGCGAGGTGCTCAGCCGCCTCACCACCGACACCACCCTGGTGCAAACCGTGGTCGGCTCCTCGCTGTCCATGGGTCTGCGCAACGGTGTGATGGGCATTGGCGCGCTCGGCATGCTGGTGTGGACCAACCCCTATGTGATGACCCAGGTGTTGCTGATCCTGCTGCTGGTGGTGCTGCCCAGCATGTGGTTTGGTCGGCGTGTGCGCAAGCTCTCGCGTGCCAGCCAGGACCGTGTGGCCGATGCCAGCGCGATCGCCGCCGAGGTCTT
>NZ_JBFJMY010000443.1:0-3409 GCF_041633695.1 Hydrogenophaga sp. | reverse complement strand
TTTGACAAGTACACCGAAACCAAAACCACCTGGATCCGCATCGACAGCCCGGTGTGACGCCAATGCGCCCGCGCTGGCCCCCGGTTGGGCTGGCCGGCGCAGGCGCTCGGTTCGGTGCTTGGCAGGTGGGCCACCCGCCTCGGGGTGCCCCGTGTTGGCCGCCGCTGTCCCGCGTTTGCGGGTGGCATGGGGGTTTTCGGGATAATCCACCCTCTTGAACACCACAACCCCCTCCAAAACCTGGACCAAGACCGCCGACCGACCTTTGCGCAGCCGGCGCAAGTCGCTGGGCATCTGGTTGTTTGCGCATTTCGTGGGTGTGCCGGTGCCCTGGGCGGCGGTGCGCCAGACCGATGGCGTGGCCTTGCTGGCTTACGAACACGGGCGCTTGTTGGAACTGGCTGCAGCGGGCGAGCATGTGCCGACCGTGCTGGCGTTTGACGGCCAGCGGCTGGAGACCGGCGACATCGGCGCCACGCTGGACCATTTGCTGTACCGCATGCCCGAGACCGACCGCCTGCCGCTGATGTGTGCCGCCGGTGCCGATCTGGCGCGTTTTCACGCGCGCGGCCAGTGGCACGGTGGTGCGCAGACGCGCAACCTGACCTGGGACGGCCAGCACTTTGCGCGGCTGGACTTTGAAGAGCGCTTGCGCCCCGGATTGGCGCTGCAGACGGTGCAGGTGTACGACGCGCTGCAGCTGCTGCTGTCGCTGGCGCGCTTTCTGGAGCCACTGGGCCCCCAGGCGGTGTTGGCGGTGTTGCAGGCCTACAGCGGGGCGGTAGAGCCCGGTGCGGCGACGCCGGCGCCCGACTTGCGCCAGTTTGTGCAGCGCTTGCTGCCGCGTTTGAACTGGGTGTTGCGGCTGGCGGCGTTGTCGGCCAAGCTGGACGGCTCGCGCGAAGTGGAGCGCCTGCGCACCGTGATCGACGGCATGCAGGTCTTTGTGCGGGCGCCACAAGGCGGCTCAGGCGACGCCGCCTGAGCTGGGGCCCTTCAGTTCTTGTAATCGGCGCCCAGGCGCTCGGCCTTGCGCAACAGGGCCGGCCAGGCGAGTTGCGCGCCCTGGCCGGCGGTGGCGATGCGCATCACGTCACCCATACCGGCCACGATGGCCGGGTTCACCGGCACCAACTCGCTGCCCCCGGCCATGGCGTCGACCTGTATGCGGCAGGTGTTTTCCAGCGTGTACATCGAGAGAAACGCCTCGGCGATGCTCTTGCCCAGGGTCAGCAGGCCGTGGTTGCGCAGCACCATGAAGTTGGCCGTGCCCAGATCGGCCTGCAGGCGCGGCTTTTCTTCGGGGCGGAAGGCCACACCTTCGTAGTCGTGGTAGGCCAGCGAGGCCAGAACAAAGGTGCTTTGCTGGCTGATCGGCAGGATGCCACCTTTTTGTGCGCTCACACCCACGCCGGCACGGGTGTGGGTGTGCAACACGCAACCGGCTTCGGGGCGGGCCTCGTGGATGGCGCTGTGGATCACAAAGCCGGCGGGGTTGACCGGAAAGGGGCTGTCGTGCAGCTTGTTGCAGGCCATGTCCACCTTGACCAGGCTGGAGGCCGTGATCTCGTCGAACATGAGACCGTAGGGGTTGATGAGGAACTGGTGCGCGCCACCGGTCACGCTGTCGGGCAGCTTGGCGCTGATGTGCGTAAAGACCAGATCGCTCCAGCCGTAGGCGGCCGCCAGCCGGTAGCAGGCGGCGAGGTCGCAGCGCAGCGCCCATTCTTCGGCGCTGACGACTTCTTTCAGTGAGGGAATGTGCATGGCGTGTCTCCTGATCCGCGTCGAAACTGCGCGGTGTCTGCCACTGTAGGCCGCACAGGGGCGGCTGCGCTGTCGCTGTGCGGACAGTTTGGCCGTGTCTGCGCAGCGGCGACGTGATCAGCCGACCCAGGGCGGGATCAGTGTTTTTTCATCGCGCAGGTGTTGAAGCCCAGCAGTGCATAGGGCGGGCACCAGCCCACCACGCCGGTGAGCAGGGGCACCACGCCGATATAGCCCCAGAGGCCGACGGTGCCGGTGGCTGCGGCGGCGATGAGGGCCAGGCCGAGGGTGATGCGAATGCCGCGGTCGATGCCGCCAACGTTTTTGTTCATGTGGTACTCCTGAAAAGGGAAAGAAGTGGGCGGTCGCCGAGGGACCTCGGCGCCGGGGTGGCTTGCGGTGGTGTCAGGTGTTATTGAATCCCTGGCCGCCGCTGGGGTCTGTGACCGTGGTCACAGAGGCGCGACCAACGGTTCTTCAGGCGTTTTGCCCGGTGGCCAGCGCGCGCAGCGCGGCGCTGTTTTGGATCGTGATGCACTCGCGTGAGAGCGTCACCAGGCCGTCGCGCTCAAAACGGTGCAGCAAGCGGGTGACGATTTCCCGCACCGTGCCCAGCTCGTCGGCCAGGGCCTGGTGGGTGGCGCGCACTTGTTGACCGTGGCCGAGCAGGCTGCCCGCCAGGCGGCAGTCCAGTCGCTGAAAAGCCACCGCTTCGATCAGCGCCGTGAGGTCGGCCATGCGGGCGGCAAACAGGCCCAGTACAAAGTGGCGAAACCCGGCTTGCGCCATGGCGCGCTCGAAGTCGGGCGGTGACAACAAGGTGAACCGGGTGACCACAGTGGTGGTGCCGCGCGCGCTCAGCAACTGCCCGGCGAACAGGCTGGCCGATGAGACCAGGCACATTTCGCCCGGTACCACCCGGTACAGCTCCAGTTCGCGGCCATTGGCGGCAGCGCGCGAGACCCGCACCTCGCCGCTGAGCAACATGGGGAAACCCTGGCAGGCCTCGTGCTCTTGAAACAGCACGGTTCCGGCGGGCACCTCGGTGGCTTGCAGGCTGGCCAGCAATTCCGGCAGGTGTTCCAGCGCCGGATAGAGCGCCAACAATCCGTGCTGAACGTTGTGGAACATCTGGGCATTGTAGGAGTCGGACGTCCGGGCGGCGAAGCGCCGCGCGCAAGCGCAGGCCTTCGACCGTTCAATTTATTTCAACATGGGGTTCAAGCCCGTTCACCCGTCCTGTGCGGATCGCTACCTAAACTGCCGGCATGCCTACACCGAAACCCGATCGTTACCACCCCCTTGCCCGCGCCTTGCACTGGCTGCTTGGCCTGGCCCTGGTCGGCATGTTCGCCATGGGCTTGTACATGTCCGATCTGCCTTTTTCACCCTGGCGGCTCCAGCTCTACAACTGGCACAAATGGGCTGGAATGTCAGTGCTTACTCTCTCTGCATTGCGTTTGTTTTGGCGCTGGATGAAAAAGCCGCCACCATTGCCCGAGGCCGTGGTGGCGAACATGCCGCGCTGGCAGCAATGGGCGCACCACGCCACCCACGCCGCGCTGTATGTGCTGTTTTTTGCGGTGCCTTTGCTCGGCTGGGCTTACAGCTCGGCCGCCGGTTTCCCCGTGGTGCCGTTCGG
>NZ_JBFJMY010000442.1:0-3418 GCF_041633695.1 Hydrogenophaga sp. | reverse complement strand
CCTATCTCTTCAACAACCCGCCGGCGTCTGGCGCCGCGCACCAGGAGCCACCTATGACCCCCGTCGACTACAGCCGTTACCAAACCCTTGCCTTCACCCGCCGCGGACCCACCGTGGATGGCGTGCCTTCGGTGCTCGATATCCAGATGCGCGCCGACGGCCCCGGCGGCAACGGCAAGCTGCCCACCGCTGGTCATGAGGGTCATTGGGAACTGAGCGAAATCTGGCGCGACGTGGGGCGCGACGACAGCGTGCGCGTGGCGGTGTTGCGCGGCAGTGGCCTGGGCTTTTCCGGCGGTGGCGACCTGGCCCTGGTGGAAGACATGGCGACCGACTTCGACGTGCGCACCCGGGTGTGGAAAGAGGCGCGCGACCTGGTCTACAACGTGATCAATTGCGACAAGCCGATCGTGAGCGCCATGCACGGCCCTGCGGTGGGCGCGGGCCTGGTGGCCGGTTTGTTGGCCGATATTTCCATTGCCGCCAAGAGCGCCAAGATCGTCGACGGCCACACCCGCCTGGGCGTGGCGGCGGGCGACCACGCCGCCATCGTCTGGCCCTTGCTGTGTGGGCTGGCCAAGGCCAAGTACTACCTGATGCTGTGCGACCCCATCAGCGGTGAAGAGGCCGAGCGCATCGGTCTGGTGTCCCTGGCGGTGGACGACGAGGCTTTGCTCGACAAGGCCTACGAAGTGGCGGATCGGCTCGCCAGTGGCAGCCAGAGCGCCATCCGCTGGACCAAGTATTCGCTCAACAACTGGCTGCGCCAGGCAGGACCTGCGTTCGACACTTCGCTGGCGCTGGAATTCATGGGTTTTGCCGGTCCCGATGTGCGCGAAGGTGTGGCATCCTTGAGGGAGCGCCGGGCACCCCGTTACGGTGTGGACAGCTGAAGGTGCAAGAGCTCTGGCTGTCGACAAGGAAAACCCAAGGAGACTCCCATGAGCGACGCATCGGGCAGTGGGTTCGGCAAATTCGTGCCGGGCTTTGAATTCCTGCAAAACCTCGCCGGCCAAGCGGCAGGCGGCATAGGGCAGGGCATTTCCAACAACATCCCTCAGCTGCCCAATCTGGGCAATTGGGTGGCGCCCACGGTGAACGTGGAAGAGTTGGACAAACGCATCGAAGAGCTCAAGGCGGTGCACTTCTGGCTCGACCAGAACGCCAAGGCACTGGGTGCGACCATCCAGGCGCTGGAAGTGCAGAAGATGACCTTGTCCACCCTGCAGAGCATGAACTTCAGCTTTGGCGACGTGGCCAACGCCTTGAAGCTCAAAGCCCAGGACACCATGGCCGGTTTCACCGGCGTGCCCACCGCACCGGTGCAGCCGCCCAATCCGTTCCCGGGTCTGGAAATTCCCGAGCGCACCTATGGCACAGCGGCTGCACCCCAGTCGGCACCGCCCCAGGCCAGCGCGCCGCCGGCACCGGCCAAGCCCCCCGTGGCGCGCAAAGAGGCGGTGGAAAAATCGATTCCTGCCACGGCGGCACCTGGTGGTGTGGTGGATCCGGTGCAGTGGTGGGGGGCCTTGACCGAGCAGTTCCAGGCCATCGCAACCAACGCCATGAAAGACGCGGCCAAACAATCGGCCCTGGACACCACGCGCCAGGTCGCCAGCGGCTTGACCGGCGCGGCGGTGAAAACCGCGACCGGCACGGCCGGCAAAGTGGGGCGAAAGCTCACCGGATCGGTGGCGCGCAAAGTGGGCCAGGCCGCAGCCGTGGGCAAGGCGGTCGCCAGCAAGGCGCGGCCCCGGGCCGCTGCCAAGGCCAGCCCGGACAGCAGCACCGTGCGCGCGCCGACGGCGCGCCTGACCGGCAACGAGTGGCCGATGCCGGGATCGTTTTTTCCGGCGGTAGCGGCGTTTGGCGTCGCACCACCGCCCGCCAAACCCCCGGCCAAGGCCTCGACCAACGCCACTTCCAAGACCAAGACCGCAGGCAAAGCCGCCGGTTCGGCTCGGGCCAAGGGCGGTGCGGCCAAAACCGCGCGCCCCGCTGCCAAAAAATCCAGCGCGGCGCGCAAAACCGCCAGTCGAAAAGCCCGCTGAAACCCGCTGCGGGATTGCCCACCCGATCTCCACTGATACACAGGCCCATGTTCGGTCGCCCAGCTCACCCATGAAACTGTTTCCTTACGCACACGCCACCCACCCGGAATGGCGCATGGCCGCCGCGCTGGTGTTGGCGCAACTTCGGGCGCAAATGGCCTTGCCCGAATACGCCAGCACGCCCTCGCTGGCGGTGCTCTACATCACCGACCACTACGCCGCGCAGGCCGAAGACATTCTGGCGTGCCTGAGCGCCGAGCTGCCCGAGGTCACCGACTGGAGCGGCACCGTGGGGGTGGGCGTGTCGGCCAACAACGTGGAGTATTTCGACGAACCGGCCCTGGCCGTGATGCTGTGCGATCTGAGCCCGGACCAGTTCCGCGTGTTCAGTGGCGTGGCGCCTCTGTCGGCCAGCGGCCGCGCGCCGGGCGACGGATTCATGGCGCACACGGCGCTGGTGCACGCCGATGGGGCCACGCCCGATTTGCCCGATCTGATTGCCGAGGTGGCCGAGCGCACCACCTCGGGTTATGTGTTTGGTGGCTTGGTCGCCAGCCGGGGCGAGTCGGTCCAGTTCGCGCTGGGCAGTGCCGGCAATCTGAGCGGCCAGGGCGCGGCCAGCGGGGTGTTCCACGGTGGTTTGAGTGGGGTGGCCTTTGGGCCCAGCGTGGGCATGGTGTCGCGCGTGACCCAGGGCGCTCAGCCGATAGAACGGGAGCGCACCGTGACCGCGTCCGACGGCAATCTGGTGCTGGCGCTGGACAACGAGCCGGCCCTGGACGTGTTGCTCGAAGTGTTGGGCGTGTCGCTGGAGCAGCCCCAGGTGGCCATGGAGCGTTTGCGCGCCACCCTGGTGGGCTTGAGCAAGGCGCCCGACCCGCAGGGTGAGACACCGCGCCACGTCACCGGGCAGTTTGGTCCGCAAGTGGTGGTGCGGCATCTGGTGGGGCTGGACCCTTCACGGCGTGGCATTGCCATTGCCGAAACCGTGCCGGAGGGCACGCGCCTGGCATTTTGCGAGCGCCACGTGCAGGCGGCCCGGGCCGATCTGATGCGGGTGTGCGCCGAGGTGCGCGAAGAGCTGGAGCCCGAAGACGTGAGCCTGGGTGCGGCGCTGGCCTTCAGCGGTGTGCAGGCGCAGGCCGAGGCCCACCCGGCGCGCAGCATCGTGGGCGCCATCTATGTGAGTTGTTCTGGTCGCGGTGGGCCACACTTTGGCGCCCCCAGCGCGGAGTTGCAAATCGTGCGCCACGCGTTGGGCGACGTGCCGCTGATCGGGTTTTTTGCCGGGGGCGAAATCGCCCACCAGCAACTCTATGGGTATACCGGGGTCTTGACGGTCTTCACGGCGGCGGCTGCCGAGGGGT
>NZ_JBFJMY010000441.1:0-3421 GCF_041633695.1 Hydrogenophaga sp. | reverse complement strand
GTGCTTGCCTACACAAAAGCCCGGGCAATGACCACAGCCTGAAGACAACCGGTGCACACCAGGCCGCCTGGCGTGCACCGCCTTCTATCCGAACCAGGCAGGAGACAACATGGACATCGACAAGCTGATCGCCATCGACACCCACACCCACCTGGAGGTGTCGTGCCGCAACCCGTTCGACAACTACGGCGAAGAGTACGACCGCGCGGCCGACAAGTATTTCCGCTCGAGCAAGCGCCCGACGATGGAGGAAACGCTGGCCTATTACCGCGAGCGCAAGGTCGGATTCGTCAACTTCACGGTGGACGCCGAGGCACAACTGGGCCGCAAGCGCATCAGCAACGAAGAGATCGCTGAAGCGGCCATGGCCAACAGCGACATCATGATCGCTTTCGCCAGCATCGATCCACACAAAGGCAAGATGGGCGCGCGCGAAGCCCGGCGCTTGATCGAAGAATTCGACGTCAGGGGCTTCAAATTCCACCCGACGGTGCAAGGCTTCGAGCCACAAGACCGCATGGCCTGGCCGATCTACGAAGTCATCAACGAATACCAGTTGCCCGCCATCTTCCACAGCGGGCATTCGGGCATTGGCTCGGGCATGCGCTGTGGCGGCGGCCTGCGCCTGCAAAACTCCAATCCAATGCTGTTGGAGGACGTGGCCATTGCCTTCCCCGATATCCAGATCGTCATCGCGCACCCGAGTTGGCCCTGGCAGGACGAAGCGATTTCCCTGGCCATGCACAAACCCAACATCTGGATCGACCTGTCGGGCTGGAGCCCGAAGTATTTTCCGCCACAGCTGGTGCAGTACGCCAACACCTTGCTCAAGGACCGCATCCTCTTTGGCAGCGACTTTCCGCTGATCACGCCAGACCGCTGGATGAAGGACTTTATGGAAGCGGGCTTCAAGCCCGAGGTGCACCCCTTGATCCTGAAGGACAACGCGGTGCGGCTGTTGAAACTGGCGCGACCTTGATCTGACGGATCTCGGCTCGAACGGTTGCCGCGCTTTAGGGAGCAGAGGCCCAAGCCAGATCTGGCTCGATCTGATGCCAGTTGGTGGCTTCCTGGAAGGCGCAGCCCAGTCTAAGAAGGAGGCTTTCTGTACCGGCGCGTCCAACCAACTGGATCGATGTCGGCAAGCCGCGTCGATCCAGTCCTGCTGGAAGGCTTAGAGCACATCCGCCCACATGGTTGACCCAACGTGTGAACTGGCCGAGAGGTGGGATGCGGTCGCTCACCGCATCTAGCGGCGGCGCGGTGCAATGAACTGTGGGCAACAATAGAACCTCGTCCTCCTGGAGCCAGTCTTGAAAGCGTTGGCTCGTTTCGGTACGCAGGCGTCGCGCCGAAGCGACCATGGCGAAGTCGGTGGTACGTGCTTGTTCGAGCCGTCGCCGAACGTCAAGTCCGAATGCCTGAGGCTCGTTCTCAAACCGCTCTTGATGAATGGACCAAGCTTCAGAAGAAATCAGAATACCGGCATCTCGCGTCAGATCGGCGAGAGCAAAGGGCGGCGTGCGCTTGCTCGATGGCGAACCCAATCGTTCGAAAACCGCTCGCGCCTGATCCAATGCCTGTTGCACATCGGGTTCAAGTTGCACCGGATAGTCTGCGGGGTCCAGCAGCCGAATGCGCCATCTTTTCGTCGCACTGGTTGAGGCCAATGTCGATTGCGTCAATGCCTCGAAGAGCGTCGCACAGTCAGAAGCGCTTCTTGCTATCGGACCGACGGTGTCGTACGACGGCGCCAGTGGAAAGACGCCGTCGACTGGAATCAACCCAAAGGATGTTTTTAGACCTGTGACGCCACACAGAGCGGCTGGCATGCGAATGGAACCCGCAGTGTCGCTGCCCAGTGCCGCTCTCGTCATACGTGCCGCCACGGCCACCGCGGCCCCGCTGCTCGACCCCCCGGCAACACGTCGCGTGTAACCATCCCAGGGGTTTCGCGGTGATCCCAGTGCGGCATTGATACCCCATCCCCCGAACGCCAATTCGACCATCTGGGCGCGGCCAACAATTTGTGCGCCGCCTGCGATCAACCGCTGGACCGCCGTCGCCGATCCGGTTGCACGGCGTGTGGCGAACATTGGTGCGCCGACCCCGACGATTTTTCCTGCGATATCGAAGTTGTCTTTGATCGCAATGCTCCAGCCACAAAGCGAGCCTGCTTCGGATTGCCGCAACGCCGACTCGGCATCCACGTCCACGAAGGCATGGAGTGCGTCGTTCAGCCTAAGAATGGATTCACGGCTGGCGTCCGCTGTCGTCATGTTGTTCAAGGTGAATCAGAAAGCGTCGAGGTCCTTGGCGACTTCAACGCGACCGTCGAAATTGAGCTTGATATCCCGAACCACTTCCTGCTCGGTCGCTTTGCCTAGCAAAATCGTGTGGTGCAGCAGCAGCAACTTTGGGTGAGCAGCTTTGGCAATCACCCCAAGATCTTTGGCCGAGGTATGAAACTTTGACATGTACGTGGCCCAGTTGGCTTCTGAATGGGTGAAGTCCTTTTTGACGAACACGTTCTCGATAACCCCCTGGCCAGCGAATACTTCATGAATCAGAATGTCGCAGCCATTGCATGCCTTCTGAATCACGTCTGGCGCAGCGGCGGTATCACCCGAGATCACGATCGATTTGTCGGGCGTGTCGAACCTAAAGCCGAAGGCCTCATGCCACGTCCCGTGGCCGACACGGAATGCCGAGACTGTCACGTTCTCATCTTGGTAGACCTTGCCTGGCTTGATTTCCGTCACTTCAGCCTTGTATCCGGTCTTGTTGCCACCCTCTCCACCTTCTAGGCGAATGTGGATGTCTTGGTCCCACGCTTTCGAAATGTTTTTGAGCATCGTCGCGGACCCTTTGGGACCAATCACCTTGAGAGGCGCCTTGCGGCCGACCACCCAGGGCGTAAGCAACAGGTCCGGGAGGCCTAAAGTGTGGTCGGAATGAAGGTGGGTCAAGAAGACAGTCTTCAGATTGTCTGAAGAAAGAGCCGTTTCCCCTGCCGCGAATGCCGCGGCCGCGCGGCGCACCACGCCAACGCCGGCATCGACAACATAGGCATGGCCACGCACGACGATGGCCAGGGATGGACCCATCGCCTCCGGGTCAGGGCGAGGGTAGCCCGTACCCAGAAAGATCACTTTTGTGCCCGCTTTTTCGACCGAGGCTGTATCAGCTGCGTGGGCGACAGGGCCTAACGAAGACAAAGCGGTGGCCGCGAAGGCCAGTACAGAAATCAACGTTTGACGGCACATGTTGACTGATGTCATTTTTTGCTCCTAGTGAAATAACAGATGCTCGAAGCTGCTTTAGCTTTCGTTTTTTGTAGTTGAGGCGAGGCCCTGTCGGACGGCCGGTTCGAGCCGATACCCGACGGGTAGCAGTTGCAAGCCGAGGCGCCGTTCGACCT
>NZ_JBFJMY010000440.1:0-3444 GCF_041633695.1 Hydrogenophaga sp. | reverse complement strand
TGTGGCCACGGCCTTGCGGCAGTGCCTGGTGCCCCTGGCTGACGTGGAATACCAGTTGCCCGCCCGCATCGGTGACTACACCGACTTCTACACCTCCATCCACCACGCCCGCAACGTGGGCCGCGTGTTCCGCCCGGAAGATCCGCTCACCCCCAACTTCCAGTGGATTCCCATCGCCTACCACGGCCGCGCCTCCAGCGTGGTCATCAGCGGCACGCCGTTCCACCGCCCCATGGGCCAGGCCATGCCGCCCGGCGCCCAGGCACCGGTGTACGGCGCCTGCAAGCGCATGGACTACGAGCTGGAGATGGGCTTTTACATCGGCCACGGCAACCCACAGGGGCAGCCCATTCCCCTGGCCGAGGCCGAGGCCCATATTTTTGGCATGTGCCTGCTCAACGACTGGTCGGCGCGCGACCACCAGTTCTGGGAAATGAACCCGCTCGGCCCCTTTCTGGGCAAGAACTTCTGCACCACGGTCTCACCCTGGATCGTGACCATGGAAGCGCTCGCACCGTTTCGCGTGCCGTTCTCGCACCCGACGGACGAGCCCCAGCCCCTGCCCTATCTGGACACGCCCACCAACAATGCCCAGGGCGGTGTGGACGTGCAGCTCGAAGTGCGGCTGGAGACCGCGCAACACCGCGCACGCGGCCTGGCGCCCGACCGCCTCTCGGCCACCAGCTTTCGCCACCAGTACTGGACCATCGCGCAAATGGTGGCCCAGCACACCGTGGGTGGTTGCAACCTGCAAACCGGCGACCTGCTGGGCACCGGCACCATCTCCGGCCCCACCGCCGAAGAAGCGGGCGCGATCGTAGAACTCAGCCTGGGTGGCAGCCGCTCCATCCCCGTGCCGGGCACGGGCGAGCAACGCACCTTCCTGGAAGACGGCGACGCCATCATCCTGCGCGGCTGGTGCGAAAAACCGGGCGCGGCCCGCATCGGCTTTGGCGAATGCAAAGGCCAGGTGCTGCCGGCCGTGGGCGCTTGATGGCGGAGCCGTCCATGGCCTTGGGCACCCCGGTTCTTGAACCGGTGATGGACTTGTCCGTCACCGTGGCCACGCCGCTGGAGGCGGGCCAGATCACCGGCACGCACAGCCACGGCCTGCGCCGCATCATCCCGATCACCGGCGGCACCGTGCGCGGCCAGTTGAACGGGCGGGTGCTGGCCGGTGGTGCCGACTTTCAGCTGGTGCTGAGCGAGACCATGGCCGACCTGGACGCGCGCTACCTGCTGCAGCTCGACGACGCGCAATGGCCCGGCGCCCATGTGTATGTGCAGAACCGCGCGCTGCGCCGGGGCTCGGCGCAAGACATTGCCAAACTGGTGCGGGGCGAGCCGGTAGACCCGGCGGCGATCTACTTCCGTTGTGCGCCGACCTTTGAAGTCTCGCACCCCGCCCTGGGGTGGATGACCGAGAGCCTGTTCATCGGCACCGGTGCACGCTTTCCCGACCGGGTCGAGATGCGCTTTTTCCGCGTCGCCTGATCGGCAGAAACACCTTTCCCAGAAGGGTGTCTTTCATATTCGCACGCTTGTGCTAATATTTGCTCCATGGACACCCGGACCCAAAAAAGCGAACTGACCCTGGCCGCCATCGTGGGCGCAGGCATCGACATCGCCGGTGCCGAAGGTCTGGAGGCCATCACCCTGCAGGCCGTGGCCGACCGCATTGGACTGAGCAAGAGCGGGGTGTTTTCGCGCATCGGTTCGCGCGAAGCTTTGCAAAAAGCGGTGATCGAAGAATTCGGGCGCCGCTTTCTGGCCGATGTGTTTGTGCCGGCCATGCAAAAACCCAAAGGCCTGCCCCGGCTGGACACCATTGTGCAGCGCTGGATCGTGCGCCTGCGCGACGTGGAGGTGCAGCAAGGCTGCATATACACGGCCGGCGCCTTCGAGCTGGACGACCGCGAAGGCGAGTTGCGCGATCTGCTACTGAGCGAGGTGACGCGCTGGCGCGCCGCCTTGCGGCGCACCGTCACCCAGGCGGTGGAGACCGGCGAGCTGGTCGCCGACACCGACCCCGAACAACTGGTGGGCGAGATATCCAACCTGGCCATGGGCCTGGTACACGACGCCCGCTTCTTGCGCGACCCGCACGCCGCCGACCGGGCTTTGGCCACCTGGGCGCGTTTGCGCAAAAGTTACCAGGCCTGAGAAGGCCCCTCCCTGTTTCTGACTGTGGTGCTTTGTCTAAATTTCGCACAACTGTGCGATTAAGGAGTTCGCGATGGAAAACGGCTTGCTGCTGGTACTGGGTCTGCTGTTGTTCGGGCTGGTCGCTGTCTGTCTGCGGGCGCTGGTTCAACACTGGACACGCGATATCCCCAAATCCGCCAACGACTGGATTTTTTTCTAAAGGAAACCCCCGCCATGAGCCCCTCTGCCATCGAAGCCACCTCGGCCTTTTACGCCACCAGCCCGGGCCTGCGCCTGTTCCGCCTGAGTTTCACCACGGTGCAACGCCTGTGGCCCGCGCTGGCGGTGCAAGCGGCCTACCGCCTGTTCGGTACGCCCTTGCCACCCCGCTGGATGGCGCGCCACCGTCCCTGGGACGCGCCCTGGCAGATCGGCACGCTGCCGTTTGAAGACGCCAGCATCACCCTGTACACCCGGACCTCCGCCCCGGATGCGCCGAACGCGCCGGTGGTCTTGCTGGTACACGGTTGGGGCGGCCACGCAGGCCAGATGCTGGCGCTGGCCGAGGCGGTGGCCGACCTGGGCCTGCAACCGGTGATCGCCGAGATGCCCGCACATGGACGCAGCCGGGGTGCCATCAGCAACCTGCCGCAGTTTGCGCGCGCCATCGACTACCTGGGCGCGCGCCTGCAACACCAGGGGCAACCGGTGCGCGCACTGGTGGCGCACTCGCTGGGCGCCAATGCTGCGGCCTTCTCGGTCAGCCGGGGTTTGCCGGTGGAGCGCCTGGTGTTGCTGGCACCACCCGCTTCGCCGCGCGCCTTCACCCATTTGTTCGCGGCGGTGTTCGGTTTGTCCGAACGCACGCGCGCGGCCATGCAGCAACGCGTCGAAACCCGGGAAGGGGTGCTGATGGCCCAGCTCGAACCCGCCGTGGTGGGGCCTCGCATCCAACGCCCCACCCTGGTGGTGCACGACCGCGAAGACCGCATCAACGCCTTCGCCGATGGCCTGGCCTACCAGCAGGCGATCGGCGGCGCGCAGCTGCTGGCCACACAGGGCCTGGGCCACCGCAAGTTGCTGAAAGACCCGCAGGTGCTCGACGCGCTGAAAGACTTTCTGCGCTGACGCCGCCCGGTTTCACGTTCCGTTTCAACCCAGCACCGAGAACCACCATGAACGCCTACCTGATCGACTACGCCCGTTCGCCGTTCCACTTCGCCCGCAAGGGTGCTCTCGCCGGCCTGCGCCCCGACGATCTGGCCGCGCAAGTGGTGAAGGCCCTGGTGGCGCGCCAGC
>NZ_JBFJMY010000439.1:0-3452 GCF_041633695.1 Hydrogenophaga sp. | reverse complement strand
TTCGAGATCCAGGACCAGCGTCTGGTTTCGCTGCAGGTCGATGGCAACACCGTCGCCATCGACATCTGTGTGCTCGGCATTGGCGCTGTGCCTGAAACCGAGCTGGCCCAGGCCTGTGGCCTGCGGGTCGACAACGGCATCGTGGTGGACGCCTGCATGCGCACCAGCGACCCGGCCATTCTCGCGATCGGCGACTGCGCGAATTTTGCGGCCGAAGACGGCGTGCAACGCCGGCTGGAATCGGTGCAGAACGCCAACGACCAGGCCCGCACCGCAGCGGCCACTTTGTTGGGCCGTGAGGAGCCTTACCGCGCGCTGCCCTGGTTCTGGTCGGAGCAAGGAAGCCTGCGCCTGCAAATCGCCGGCCTGTTGCCCGCACAGGCAGAAACCGTGTTGCGCCCGGGCGCACAGGCCAGCAGCTTCACCCTGTTCCACCTGCAGGACGGGCGGCTGCTGTGCGCCGAATCGGCCAACGCACCGATGGACCACATGATGTCGCGCAAGCTGATCGAAAGCCGTCTGCACCTGGAGCCCAGCGCTTTGGCAGACAGCGCCACGCCGTTGAAGTCCTTGCTGGGCTGAACGCCCACCAGCGCGGCGGCCAAAAAAAAGCACGCCCACCCGAAGGTCGGCGTGCTGCAAGGCACAGGAGACAAACCCGTGTTTATTTGGCGCCGCGCGCCTTGTTCACCGCTGCCTGGGTCTCTTTCCAGAGATCCATGCCCACGTTGGTGGCGATGCTGGCATTCACCGCCGTGAGCTTGTCGCGCATGCGGTTGGCCTCGGCCGGCGCCAGTTCGTTGATCTGCATGCCCTTGGATTTGAGATCGGCCAGCGCCTTGCTGGCTTCTGCACGGGTGTCCTCGCGCTCAAAGTCCCGGCTCTTCACGGCGGCGTCCATCAACACCTTCTGCTCGTCCTTGCTCAAGGCGTCCCAGTACTTCTTGCTCACCAGCACGATCCAGGGGCTGTAGACGTGGTTGGTCACGGTCAGGTACTTCTGCACCTCGTAGAACTTGCTGGACAGGATGGTGTTGTAGGGGTTCTCCTGACCGTCAACCGTGCGGGTTTCGAGCGCGGTGAACAGTTCCGAGAACGGCAGCGGCACGGCATTGGCGCCCAGGGTCTTGAAGCTGTCGATGAACACGGTGTTCTGCATCACACGCAGCTTGATGCCGTCCATGTCTTCCAGCTTGGTGACCGCGCGCTTGTTGTTGGTCAGGTTGCGGAACCCGTTTTCCCAATACACCAGACCCACCAGGCCTTTTTCCTCCAGCTTGTCCATCACCTTCTGGCCCACCGGGCCGTCGAGCACCACGTCGGCCTCTTTACCGTTGTTGAACAGAAAAGGCGTGTCCCAGATGGCCATCTCTTTGGTGATGCCCACCAGGGTGGCGGTGGAGCCCACCATCATTTCCTGCGCGCCACCGATCAGCGCCTGCTGCATTTGCACGTCCGAGCCCAGCGCGGCAGCGCCAATGGCGCGCAACTTCATCTTGCCGCCCGAGTTCTTTTCAATTTCGTCGGCCAGCACTTTGGCGGCGCGACCCTGGTTGGATTGTTCGTTCAGGCCGTAGCCGAAACGGATCAGGCGTGGCTTGATGTCTTGCGCCTGGGCCATGCCCGCGCCCAGCGTGGTCAGTGCCACGGCAGCGGCGATGGCGAGTTGTCGGATTTTCATAGGGGTCTCCTTGGGATGGATATGGCGGATGCCGGGAACAAAACACTGAGTCTTAAAACATCAGCTTGAGAGGCCACAAGACGATGGCCGGGAAAAGAATCAACAACACCAGCATGGCGAAATACACCAGCAGGAAGGGCATGACACCGCGGATCACCGGCTCCATGCGCAGGCCGCCCACGCCGGCCACCACGTTGAGCACCGTGCCCACGGGTGGCGTGAGCAAGCCCAGACAGCCGACAAAGATGAAGACGAAACCGAAGTACACCGGATCGATGTTGGCTTTCAAGGCCAGAGGCGCGAGCACCGGCGCCAGGATGAGGATGGTGGGCGTGAGGTCCATCACCATGCCGACCGCCAGCAAAAAGGCGCAAACCACGGCCATGAACAACATGGGGTTTTGCAGCAGCGGGCCCATGCTGTGGGCCAGCTGGTTGGGCAGGTCGGCCAGGGTGATCATGTAAGAGGCGGCGGTGGCCGCTCCGCACAGAAACATCACCACACCGGTGGTGCGAGAAGCATCGACCAACACTTTGAACACGCCGCTCAGATCGAGCTCGCGGTAGACGAACACCGCCACCAGCAGCGCGTAGACGGCGGCCACCACGGCCGCTTCGGTGGGCGTGAAAAAACCCATGCGCAGACCGCCGATGATGATGACCGGCATCATCAAAGCCCAGGCGCTGCTGCCCAAAGCCTCGCGGCGCTGCACCCAGCTGGTCTTGTCGGCCACCGGCAAGGCCTTGCGGCGCGCAATGCCGCGCCACACCAGCACCAAACCCACGGCCATCATGATGCCGGGCACGATGCCGGCCAGGAACAGCTTGCTGATCGAGGTGTTGGTCGTCACGCCGTAGATCACCATGGGCATGGACGGCGGCACGATGGGCGCGATGATGCCGCCCGACGCGATCAGCCCGGCGCTGGAACCGTCGGGGTAGTTCTGCCGCCGCATCATGGGCAGCAGCAGCGTGGCCAGGGCAGCCGTGTCGGCAATGGCCGAGCCGCTCATGGACGCCAGCATCAGCGAAGCGGCGATCGCCACATAGCCTAGGCCGCCCGGGATGTGGCCGACCATGGAGCGCGCCAGATCGATGATGCGGCGGCTCAAGCCACCCGCGTTCATCAGCTCACCGGCCAGTATGAAAAACGGCACCGCCAGCAGCGGAAAGCTGTCGAAGCCGGCCTGCACGTTTTGCGCCAGCAACTGGGCGTCGAAGAAATCGAGCTGCACCATCAAGGCCAAGGCGGTCAGCATCAGCGCGAAGGCTATCGGCACGCCCACCGTCATGGTGGCGAACAACACGGTGAGAAAGAGCGCAATCGTCATGGTGTGCGCCCTCCGTCGGTAGAAGCTGCGGGGCCAGAGGCCACGGGCTCACCACGCCATTCGTGCCAGCACTGCAAGAGCAGCAAGACCGCCATGCACACACCCATGACCAAGGTGCCGGCGGCACCCAGCGCCAAGGGGTAGTTCATGACCGGGCTACGGCTGTCCATGCCCACCAGCACCTGGGCCCAGGAGCCACTGACCAGGTAATACAGCGCCAGGGCGATCAGACCCCGCGAAAGCCAGCGCAAAGCGGCGGCCTTCACACCGGTGAGGCGGGCGGTGAGCAGGTCAAAGCCCAGGTGTTTGTTTTCACCAAAGGCCAGCGTGGCGGACAGGCACACCAGCCAGACGAACAGCAGGCGCGAAAGCTCCTCGGACACGACCCAACCCGTGCCCCAGAAGTAGCGCAGGATGACGTTGCCGAACACCGCCAGCACC
>NZ_JBFJMY010000438.1:0-3455 GCF_041633695.1 Hydrogenophaga sp. | reverse complement strand
CTGGTTGCTCAGGCCGTAGCGCTCGCCGTGGCGCATCTGCTCGGCCAGCTTGGCGCTTTTGATCAAGGCCTTGCTGGGCACGCAACCGTAGTTCAGGCAGTCGCCGCCCATCTTGTGCGCCTCCACCAGCGTGACCTTGGCTTTGACCACGGCGGCGATGTAGGCCGACACCAACCCGCCCGCACCGGCACCGATCACGATGAGGTTGCGGTCGAAGCTTTTGGGTTTGACTGCTTGCCAACGCGCATACACCTGCCGCTTTTTCACCACCTCGACGATGCGGCGCGCGATCAGCGGAAACAGGCCCAGCAGCACAAACGAGCCGATCAAGCCCGGGCTCAGAATGCCTTTGAGTGAATCGATGCCCGCCAGCTGGGTGCCCGCGTTCACATACACCAGGGTGCCCGCCAGCATGCCGAGCTGGCTCACCCAGTAAAAGGTGCGGGCCTTCATTTGCGTCAAACCCATTACCAGGTTGATGACGAAAAAGGGCACGACCGGAATCAGCCTGAGGGTGAACAGGTAGAAGGCGCCGTCTTTTTGAATGCCCCGGTTGACTTCGGCCAGGCGCTGGCCAAAGCGCGCTTCGATGCTGGTGCGCAGCACGAAGCGCGACACCAGAAACGCCAGCGTGGCACCCAGGCTGGACGCGAACGACACCAGCAAGGTGCCCCACCACAGGCCAAAGATGGCGCCACCCGCCAGGGTGATGATGGCCGCTCCCGGCAGCGACAGGGCCGTGCTCGCCACGTAGATGCCGAAATAGGCCAACGCCACCAGCACAGGCTGGCGGTTGTACAGCTCGGCAAACGCGGCCTGGCTTTGCTTCAGATAGTCCAGGCTGAGAAAGTGGCCCAGATCGAAATAGAAAAAGGCGCCGATGCCGAACAACACGGCCAGCAGCAAAACGATCTTGCGGATATTCACGGGGACTCCATTGGGCACATGAGGATGGGTCGCTGCGGGCCGAGCATTCTTACACCAGCCGCTTGTTTGCGCCCACGGGCCATCATGCGCCAGACCGCTTGCCGTGCCAACGGATGTGGCGCGTTCAGGGCTCACCGAAACCGCTGCCAGCCCCAGCCAATGCGCATCACCACCGTGATGCCGCACAGCACCGCGAAGCCGTAGGCGATGTGGGCGAACCAGGCGGGCCACAGGCACATGAGCACGAAGGCGGTGATGGTCTCTGTCGCTTCGGTCAGGCCGCCGAGGAAATAAAAACTCTTGTCGGGAAAGTCCAGCGAGCCCATGCGGTGTTTCGCGGCCACGATGGCAAAGGCCAGAAAACTGCTGGCTGTGCCCATGAAGGCGGCGAGCAGCACGGCAGCGGGCAATGCGTTGCCGGCGGGGTCGGCCACGGCAAAGGCCAGTGGAATCGCGGCGTAGAACAGAAAGTCCAGCGTGATGTCGAGAAAGCCGCCGCGGTCGGTGGGGGTGGTGGCGCGGGCTACCGCGCCGTCCAGGCCGTCCATCAGGCGCGAGAGCAGCAGCAGCACAAGGCCGGGCAGGAAATGGCCAAAGGCGATCGCCAGCGCCGCCGCCATGCCGAGCGCAAAACCCGCAAAGGTGATGGTGTCGGCCCCCACGCCGGCTTGCACCAGGTGGCGCGCGGCGCGGTTCAGCAGCGGCTTGATGCGGGTTTGAATGGCGTGGTCGAGCATGTTCAGTCGGGCGTGTGGAGTTCGACCACGAGTGCCGGGTCGGCCACGTCGGCGGCGTCGTGGCTGACCAGGATGGCCGGGATGTTGCGCGCGCGTATGTGTTCGAACACAAAGCTGCGGAACTGGTCGCGCAGCGTGGCGTCGAGTTTGGAAAAGGGTTCGTCCAGCAGCAAGGCTTTGGGCCGGGCCAGCAGCGCGCGCATGAGCGCCACGCGCGCGCGCTGCCCGCCCGACAGCGTGCCGGGGTCGCGCGCGCCGTAGTCTTGCAGACCGGCTTCGTTCAGCGCTTGCGCCACATCGGCCAGGCGTTGCGCTCTGGGTCCGGGGGGCACGGCGAACAAGAGGTTTTCGGTCACCGTCATGTGGGCGAACAGCAGGTCGTCCTGGAACAGCAGGCCGATGCCGCGCAACGATGTGGGCAGGCCGACCAGCTCCTGGCCGTGCAGCCGCACCGAACCCTCAAAAGGCAGGGCTTGCGCGCCATCGGCCACGGCGTGCAAGGTACCGGCGATGGCGGCCAGCACCGAGCTCTTGCCGCTGCCACTGGGGCCCATGAGCGTGAGGATCTGGCCCGGTGCCACGGCCAGGTGCAGATCGCGCACCAGCGCTTGCGTGGCCAGACCCAGGCAGCCGATGTGTACTTGAAGACTCATGCGCGCACCTGTGCAAAGCGGCGCGCACGCCCGAGCCAGGCGGCCAGCGCAAAGGCCAGCACTGGCAAGGCGAATTGCAATGCGGCGTAGGCGCTGGTGAGCGAACGCTGCGCCCCAGCGGCCAGCGTGACGGCTTCGGTGGTGACGGTGGCGTAGCGCCCCGCGCCCACGTAGAGCGTGGGCAGGTACTGCGCCACACTCACGGCAAAACCCACCGCCGCGCTGGAGGCGATGGCGCGGCGCAGCAGCGGCCATTTGACGCGCCACAGAAACGCGGCGCGCCCGTGGCCCAGGCTGGCGCAGAGAGCGGCGTAGCGCGCATCAAAACCCAGGTAGGCGGGCGAGAGCGTGAGCAGCACATAGGGCAAGACCATAAGGGTGTGCGCCAGCAGCAGACCGGCCCATTGACCCTCCAGCCGCAGTTGCAAAGCCATGGCGTACAGGCCCACCACCCAGAGCACGGCGGGCAGCACCAGTGGCAGGTAGAGCAGGGGGCGCAAGGCCTGGTCCCAGCGGCGGGGTGCCAGCTCCAGCCAGGCCACGCTCCAGGCCTGGGCGAGCGCGCTCGACGCTACCGCCAGGTTGAGCGTGGTCCAGGCACTGCCGCTGCTGGCGGCCACGCTGGCCCAGGCGCGGGTGCTGAGCTGTTCGGGCCAGAACGCCGGAAAAGGCCAGATGCCGGCCACGCTGCCCACGGCCAGCGCCAGCAGCACGGCGGCATAGAGCCCGGCGAGTGGCCACAGGCCGCCGGGCATGCCTTGGGCGGGTGCGGCGTGCTGGCGGCCACGCCGTCCGTTCAGCAAGCGCAGCGAACGCCGGGCCCGGTTTTGCAGCGCCATCCACAGCAGCGCGCAGGCCAGCACCAGCAGCGTGAGCACGCCGCCCGCAGCCGCCCCTTGTGCCGCCACGGCGGGGTCGGCGTCTTGCAGCCACTGCCAGGCCAGCATGGCCAGCGTGGGCGGCGAGGCCGGGCCGATGACCAAGGCCATCTCCACCACCGTGAGCCCATTGTCGGGATCGAGCTCCCGACCCCAGGCTTTCTCGAACTTGGCGCGGATGGCCGGATCCTCGACGGACTGGTAGTCGGGGTAGACCATGGGGATGAGCCCCGAGTCGCTGGCCCCCTGGACGTTGTTCT
>NZ_JBFJMY010000437.1:0-3468 GCF_041633695.1 Hydrogenophaga sp. | reverse complement strand
TCGGTGACGAAGGCGATGATGGTGCTGCCCCCCTTGACCGGGCCGGCCTCGCGCGTCACGTTGCCGCCAGCGGCCTTGATTTTTTCGCAGGCGGTGACCGCGTCGGGCACGCCCAGGGCGATGTGGCCATAGGCCGTGCCCATTTCATAGGACTCGGTGCCCCAGTTGTAGGTGAGTTCGAGCTCGGCGTGGTCCGGATTTTTGCCGTAGCCCACAAAGGCCAGGGTGTATTTGTATTCCGGGTTTTCCGAGGTGCGCAACAAAGTCATGCCCAGCACCTGGGTGTAGAAGTCGATGGAGCGTTGCAGGTTGCCCACTCGGAGCATGGTGTGTAGAAGTCGCATGTGCGCTATTGTGGCTTCATCTCAAAGACCAGGCAGGTCGTTGTGGCATGGGCGTACAGCGTGCCGTCGGGGCCGATGAGTTTCGCGTCGGCAGTCGCGAGCTGGCGCCCGCAATGGATCACGCGGCCGATGGCGCGCACGCGCGGTACCTTGGGTGTGAGGGCGCGCACGATGTTCACGCTCAGTTCGGCGGTGGTG
The DNA here is from genome assembly GCF_041633695.1 of Hydrogenophaga sp. GTDB lineage: Bacteria > Pseudomonadota > Gammaproteobacteria > Burkholderiales > Burkholderiaceae_C > Hydrogenophaga. The sequence goes on along the minus strand of NZ_JBFJMY010000437.1, from coordinate 2,926 downwards.
TAGCCACGGCCTGGCGGCATTTTGGTGTGGACCGCGCAACCCAGGGCGGAATCGAGCATGGTGGCGAACCAGCCGCCGTGCACGGTGCCCATGGGGTTGAAGTGCTGTGGTCCGGGCGTGCCTTGAAAAACCGCCTCGCCATCGGCCAGACCGATCACCAGAAAATCCAGCGTGCTCGCAATGGCCGCGTGTGGAATCTCTCCGCGCAGCATCGCCTGCATCACCTCCATGCCGGTTTTGCCCGCGATCTGTTCCGGTTTGGCCACGCCAGGGCCAGGGCCCGCCGCCAGCACTTGCAAAACTTCCCGCTCTTGGGCCAACCATTGCTCCAGATTGTCGGACGCGCTCATGGCATTTTCCTTAAAAGTTGTATATACAATAATTGTAGATACAATCATGCCATGGCTGCTGACACCTTCGCTACACCTGCTGCGTCCAAGACCCCGAGCGGTTGTACCAACTTCAAACTGCGCCAGCTCACCCGGCGCGTGACCCAGCACTACGACCAGCATCTGGCGCAGGCCGGGCTCAAGATCACCCAGTACTCGCTGCTCGCGCACATCGACAAACTCGGGCCGCTGGCGCCGGGCGAGCTGGCGCGGCGCATGGAACTCGGGGCGTCCACGCTCACGCGCAATTTGCAGCCGCTGGTGGCCGCTGGCTGGGTGGAGCTGGGCGAGGGCGTCAACGCGCGCAGCCGCCTCATCCACATCACCGATGCCGGGCGCGACATGCGCCGCCAGGCGCAAGCGCAGTGGAAGGCCGCGCAACTCGCGCTGAACCAGAAATTGGGCCAGAACACCGTGCTGGCTTTGCACGAATTGCTGGACCTGGGCCTGGCCGCTTTTCACACAGGGGAAGACGATGACCTCAACTGAACACCGTGCCACCCGCGCGCCGCAACTGTGGTGGCTGGTGCTGCTGGCCGCGGCCGGTACTTTTGCGCTGACCATGGGCACGCGCCAGACCATGGGCTTTTTTCTCTCGCCGCTGAACACCGCCACCGGTCTGGGCGTGGGCAGCATCAGCCTGGCGTTTGCGTTTGGCCAGCTCTGGTGGGGGCTGACCCAGCCGTTCGCTGGTGCCGTGGCCGACAAGGTGGGCGCGGGCCGGGTCTTGTTGGCCGGTGTGCTGCTGGTGGCACTGGGCACTTACCTCACGCCGCTCATGACCACCACCGCAGGCCTGATCGTGGCCATCGGTGTGCTGTCGGCCGGTGGCGCGGGCATGGCCGGGCCTTCGGTGTTGATGGCGGCCACGGCGCGCCTCATGCCGCCCGAGCGGCGCGGCATGGCCACGGGCGTGGTCAACGCGGGCGGCTCTTTCGGTCAGTTTTTGATGGCACCTTTGGCCGCCGCGTTGACCATGGGCCTGGGCTGGGTGAACGCGCTACAGGTGCTGGGTTTGATCGTCTTGCTGGCCTTGCCCGCCGCCTGGGTGTTGCGTGGTCCGGGTTTTGCCGCTGCGGGGCCGAGCAGCGCGCCCAGCGCCGCCAAGCCCGCGCGGCAAGCCATGGCGCAGGCCTTTGCCCACTCCGGCTACTGGTTGCTGTCGGCGGGGTTTTTTGTCTGTGGTTTTCACGTGGCTTTTCTGGCCACGCACCTGCCGGGCGTGATCGCCGCTTGTGGCTTGCCCGCCCCCGTGGGTGCCTGGGCCTTGGGCATCATCGGTTTGTTCAACATCGTGGGCAGCTTGGCCATGGGTTGGGCGGTGGGCCGCTGGCGCATGAAATCTTTGCTGGCCCTGGTGTACGCCACGCGCGCGGTGGCGGTGCTGGTGTTTTTGTTCGCCCCCAAGACCGAAGCGGTGATGCTGGTCTTTGCCGGCGTGATGGGCCTGACCTTCTTGTCCACCGTGCCGCCCACGGTGGGTCTGGTGGCCAAGTTTTTCGGCACCGGCAACATGGCCATGCTGTTTGGTCTGGTCATGCTGTCGCACCAGGTGGGCGGCTTTCTGGGCGCCTGGCTGGGTGGTCAGGTGTTTGAGGCCACCGGCTCTTACGACTGGATCTGGTACATCGACATCGTGCTGGCGGTGGGCGCGGCGCTGGTGCACCTGCCGATTCGCGAAGCACCGGTGGTGCGGGTCGGCGTTCAGACCGGCACGGTGTAGTTGAGCGTCATGCGTCCGCCGTCGACCACCACGATCTCGCCGGTGACGTAGCTGGCCGCGTCGCTGGCGAGCCAGGCCACCACGTCGGCGATCTCGGCCGGCTCGCCCAGGCGTTTCATGGGCGTGCGGCTCAGTATCTTGGCCTTGGCCGCTTCGCTGGTCAGCACCGCTTGCGCCGCCAGTTCGGTGGCAATCGTGCCGGGCGCCACGGCGTTGACGCGGATGCCGTGTTCGGCCAAGGCCAGCGCCATGACGCGGGTGAGCTGGTTGATGCCGCCCTTGCTCACGTTGTAGCTGGCGATGTTGGGAATGGCCAGCACACCGTTGACCGAACTCATGTTGACGATGTTGCCACCACCCTGGCCGCGCATGACCCGCGCCACGGCCTGGCCCATGAGGAAGGCGCCCTTGAGGTTGACCCGCAGCACGGCATCAAAGTCCTCTTCGCTCACGTCGAGAAAATCGGCGGCCTTGAAGATGCCAGCGTTGTTCACCAGCACGTCGATGCGGCCGTGGGTGGCCAAGGTCTTGGCCACGAGATCGTCCACGTCCAGCTTGTCGCCGACATCGCAGTGCCGGTACAGCGCGCCGATTTCGGTGGCCAGCGCCTTGCCGGGCGCATCGGCCACGTCGGCGATGACGAGCCGGGCACCCTCGCGCGCGAAGCGGCGCACACAGGCCGCGCCAATGCCTTGCGCGCCCCCGGTGACGATGACCACGCGGTCTTGGTGGCCGAAATGCACGGGGGAAATGGTGTGGGCTTGCATGCGCAGATGTTAGGGCCTGTTCACACTATTTTTCCAAGTGCGAAAGG
>NZ_JBFJMY010000436.1:0-3470 GCF_041633695.1 Hydrogenophaga sp. | reverse complement strand
TTTTGAAGACCGAGACCCCGGCAGGTGGTGTGCGTGTGTTCAGCGAAAAGAACACCTTGAAGGTGCGCAAGATGTTGCAGATGGCCGCAGGGCCTGGTGGCACGGCGCCACTGGCACAAACCATGGGCTACTCGGTGGGTGGCAAGACCGGTACCGCGCACAAGGTCGAAGGCAAGGGCTATTCGGCTGACAAATACCGCAGCTGGTTTGTGGGCTTGGCCCCGGTCGATGCGCCGCGCATCATCGTGGCGGTCATGATCGATGAACCCCGCAACGGCCAATATTTTGGTGGCCTGGTGGCAGCGCCCGTGTTCAGCGAAATGGTGCAGCAGACCTTGCGCATTCTGGGCGTGCAGCCCGACATGACGGTCAAGCCCCAGATCGTTGACGCGGGTGTGGAGGAGTCGTTCTGATGCGCACGCTGTATACCGCCCAGACCGTGGCCGCCTGGTTGCACCAGCGTGTCACGGGTGAACTGCGTTGTGACAGCCGGCAGTTGCAAGCCGGTGACGGTTTTGTCGCCTGGCCGGGTGCGGCCACCGATGGCCGGCTCTTTGTGACCGAAGCTCTGCGCGCCGGGGCCAGTGCCGCCCTGGTGGAGCACGAAGGGGCCGACGCCTTTGGCTTTGACGACGAGCGGGTGGCTGCTTTGTCGGGACTCAAGGCGCAGTCGGGTGCCGTGGCATCGACATACTACGGCGAGCCGAGCGCCGAACTCGATGTGGTGGCCATCACCGGCACCAACGGCAAGACCTCCACCGCGTGGTGGACGGCCCAGCTCTTGTCGGCCTTGCAGCGCCCATGTGCGGTGGCCGGCACCTTGGGCATGGGCATGCCCGACGGTGTGCACGCCCCGGCCAACAGTGCGCTGCAGCACACCGGTCTGACCACGCCCGACCCCGTCATGCTGCAGGCGCGCTTGCGCCGCTTTGTGAACGACGGTGTGAAGGCCTGCGCCATCGAAGCCTCGTCCATCGGTCTGGTTGAGGGGCGCCTGAACGCCACCCGCATCCAAGTGGCGGTGTTCACGAATTTCACCCAGGACCACCTCGATTTCCACGGCGGCATGTGCGACTACTGGGCCGCCAAGGCGCAGTTGTTCGACTGGCCGGGGTTGGTGTCGGCGGTCGTGAACGTGGACGATCCGCAGGGCGTTGCCCTGGCGCAGACCTTGGCTTTGCGCCAGCTCGATCTGTGGACCGTGTCGATCGAAGACGCGCCCCCGTTCGCTGGGGCACGCCTGGTGGCGCGCGATCTGGCGTTCACGTCGGCGGGCCTGCGGCTGGTCGTGGCCGAACGCGGTGCCGCCGATACCCACACCATCGAGCTGCCGCTGGTGGGGCGCTACAACGTGTCCAATTTGTTGTGTGTGCTGGCCGCTGCGCGCGCACTCGGTGTGCCGTTGGCCGACGCGGTGCAAGCCTGCGCCAGCCTCACACCGGTGCCGGGCCGCATGGAGCAGGTGGGCGCAGCGCAGGCCGACCGGCCGCTGGTGTTGGTGGACTACGCCCACACACCCGATGCGCTGGAAAAGGCCTTGCAGGCTTTGCAGCCGCTGGCGCAACAACGCGGTGGCGCCCTGTGGGTGGTGGTGGGCTGCGGCGGTGACCGCGACGCGGGCAAGCGGCCGCTCATGGCGGCCGTGGCCGAACGCGAAGCCCAGCACCTGGTGCTCACCAGCGACAACCCCCGCAGCGAAAATCCGCTGCACATCCTGGCCCAGATGGCTGCGGGATTGGCCGATGCGAAGCGCCCGACCACCGAACCCGACCGTGCCCAGGCGATCGCCTGGGCGGTGCAGAACGCCCAGGCCCAGGACGTGGTGCTGGTGGCGGGCAAAGGACACGAAGCGTATCAAGACGTGATGGGTGTGAAGTCGCCGTTTTCCGATCGCGAGCAGGCGGCTGCGGCGCTGGCTTCGCGCAACCATGGCAAGGGTGCCGCCACATGAACACACTGGGTCCATTGTTGATGCAACTGCCGGGCGCCCGCGCCGTGGGCGGCGCTGTGCAAGGCGTGTTGCGCGTGCACACCGACACCCGCAGCCTGCAGGCGGGCGATTTGTTCGTGGCGCTCAAGGGCGAACGTTTCGATGCCCACGACTTTTTGCCACAGGCGCGCGCACAAGGTGCGGTGGCGGCGCTCGCCCACGCCGGTCTGGACCATGCCGGTCTGCCGGGGGTGGAGGTGGCGGACACCCGGCTGGCGCTGGGCCAGCTGGCACGCCTGTGGCGGGCCCAGTACGATCTGCCGTTGATCGCGGTGACCGGCAGCAACGGCAAGACCACGGTCACGCAAATGATCGCGTCCATTCTGCGTGCGCACGCTGGCGAACAGGCGCTGGCCACGCAAGGGAATTTCAACAACGACATCGGTGTGCCGCTCACGCTGTTGCGCCTGCGCGAACACCACCGCGTTGCGGTGGTCGAACTGGGTATGAACCACCCCGGTGAAATCGAACTGCTGGCCCAGATGGCACAGCCCACGGTGGCGCTGGTCAACAACGCCCAGCGCGAGCACCTGGAATTCATGGCCACGGTGGACGCGGTGGCGCAGGAAAACGGGCAAGTCATTTCGGCGTTGCACGCCAACGGGGTGGCGGTCTTCCCATCCGACGACGCTTTCACCGGCCTGTGGCAAGACATGGCCGGTCAGCGCCGGGTCATCAGTTTCAGCGACGCCGATGCCGACGCCGATGTGCGTGCCCGTCAGGCCCACTGGCGCGACGGGGTCTGGCAGGTCGAGTTCGACACGCCGCTGGGAACCCAGGGCTGCACCTTGCACATCGCCGGTCGGCACAACGTGCGCAACGCCATGGCCGCCACGGCCTGTGCGTTGGCTGCGGGCGTGCCGCTGAGCGTGATCGCGCAAGGCCTGAGCGCCTTCGTACCCGTCGGCGGCCGTTCGCGTGCCTTGCGCTTGCAATTGGGTTCGCGGGGCCTGACCCTGATCGACGACACCTACAACGCCAATCCGGATTCGGTGCGTGCCGCCATCGACGTGCTGGCCGAACTGCCCGGTCCGCGTCTGCTGGTGCTGGGTGACATGGGTGAAGTCGGCACGCAAGGCCTGGCTTTTCACGAAGAAGTGCTGCGGCACGCGCAGGCCTCTGGCATTGAAGAAGTGCATTGCACCGGCGACTGGATGCAACAGGCCTGCGAAGCGCTGCAATCCGCCGATGGCAGCGCGCCCCGGCACTGGAGCGATGTGCAGGCGCTGGTGAGTCATGTCTGCGAGCGTGCGACCCAGGGACCGGGCGTGAACAGCGTGCTCGTCAAGGGCTCGCGCTTCATGCGCATGGAGCGGGTGGTGCAGGCCTTGACCGTGCTGTCCAGCCAACACCCACAAACACAAGAGGACACCACGCATGCTGCTTAGTCTGGCCATCTGGCTGCAAGGGCTTTCGCCGGAATTCGGTTTCCTGCGGGTGTTCCAGTACCTCACGTTTCGCGCCGTGATGGCGGCCCTGA
>NZ_JBFJMY010000435.1:0-3475 GCF_041633695.1 Hydrogenophaga sp. | reverse complement strand
GCTGCAACCCGGGGCGCGGGTGGTGGCGCAAACCCCAGCGCTTGCGGGCCAATCGTTTGAAGGCCGGGTGGCGGCTTTGCTGCCCCAAGTGAACCCCAAAACCCGCACACTCAAGGTGCGCATGGAAATCGCCAACCCGCGCGGCCAACTCGTTCCGGGCATGTTCGTTCAGATGGAATTGGCGGGACAGGCCACTGAGCGCGCCGTGCTGGTGCCGACAGAAGCCGTGATCCAAACCGGCAAGCGCAGCCTGGTGATGTTGGCCGAAGAACAGGGGCGGTTCCGCCCGGTTGAGGTGGAGATCGGCACCGAGAGCGGTGGACAGACCGAAATCCGGCGCGGTTTGACCGCCGGGCAGCGGGTGGTGTTGTCGGGGCAGTTTCTGATCGATTCCGAAGCCAGTCTCAAAGGTGTGGAGGCCCGTCTGAACCCGGGGCAGAGCGCCTTGGAACCGCAGCCCGAGACCACCGCCGCTGCGGTGCACACGACCCGCGCGCGCATCGAAGCCATGGACGGCAAGACCTTGACGCTGAGCCACCCACCCATTCCCTCGCTGCGTTGGCCGGCCATGCGCATGGACTTCCAACTGGCGCCGAAGCTAAGCCCTTCGACCTTGGCGGTTGGCCAGACGGTGGAGATCGAATTTCGCATGCAAGACGGCGAGGTGCCGCTGATCGAAAGCCTTCGGCGCGACGAAGCAGCCCCGGCAGTTGGGGGTTTGAAATGATGGGCCGCCTCATCCGGTGGTCCATTGCCAACCGCTTTCTGGTTTTGCTGGCCACGGCCGTGCTCTCGGTCTGGGGCACGCTCTCGCTGGCACGCACCCCGCTGGATGCCTTGCCCGATCTGTCCGATGTGCAAGTCATCATCCGCACCAGTTGGCCAGGGCAGGCGCCGCAGCTGGTGGAAAACCAGGTGACCTATCCGCTCACCACCACCATGCTGTCGGTGCCCGGTGCCAAGGTGGTGCGCGGCTATTCGTTTTTTGGCGACAGCTATGTGTACGTGTTGTTCGAAGACGGAACCGATCTGTACTGGGCACGCACCCGGGTGCTGGAGTACCTGAACCAGGCGCAGTCGCGCTTGCCGCCCAATGCCAGCGCGTCCATCGGGCCCGATGCCACGGGAGTGGGGTGGATCTACCAGTACGCGCTGGTCGACCGTTCGGGTACGCAAGACATCGCTCAACTGCGGGCTCTGCAAGACTGGTTTCTCAAGTTCGAACTGAAGACCGTGCCCAATGTGGCGGAAGTGGCCACCATCGGCGGCATGGTGCGGCAGTACCAGGTGGTGCTCGACCCCGCCCGGCTGGCGGCTTATCAGCTGCCGCACGGCGCCGTTGTCGAGGCGATCCAGCGAGCGAACCAGGAAGCCGGGGGCTCTGTGCTGGAGCTGGGTGAGGCCGAATACATGGTACGCGCTTCGGGGTATTTGAAGACACTCGACGATTTCCGGGCCATTCCCTTGATGACCACCGACGCAGGTGTCTCGGTGCACCTGGCCGATGTGGCGCGCGTTCAGCTCGGGCCCGAGATGCGCCGGGGCATTGGTGAGCTGGACGGCGAGGGCGAGGCGGTGGGCGGCATCATCGTGATGCGCTCGGGCAAGAACGCACGGGACACCATCGCGGCGGTGAAAGCCAAGCTCGAACAGGTGCGCCACAGCCTGCCCCCGGGGGTCGAGATCGTGCCGGTCTACGACCGCTCCGGGCTGATCGAACGCGCCATCGAGAACCTCGGCTTCAAACTGCTGGAGGAATTTCTGGTGGTGGCGCTGGTGTGCGCCTTGTTCTTGTTTCACTTGCGCTCGGCACTGGTGGCCATCGTCTCGCTGCCCTTGGGCATCTTGATGGCATTCATCGTGATGCAGCAGCAAGGGGTGAACGCCAACATCATGTCGCTGGGAGGCATTGCCATCGCCGTGGGCGCCATGGTGGATGCGGCGGTCGTCATGATCGAAAACGCCCACAAACACCTGGAGGCCTGGGCCCGTGTGCACCCCGGCGAGCGCTTGCAGGGCGAAGCCCGTTGGCGGGTGATTGGCGATGCGGCGACCGAAGTCGGCCCGGCCTTGTTCTTTTCCCTGCTCATCATCACCTTGTCTTTTTTGCCGGTGTTCACGCTGGAGGCGCAAGAGGGGCGCATGTTCGCGCCGCTGGCTTTCACCAAAACCTACGCCATGGCCGCTGCCGCAGCGCTGGCCGTGACCTTGATCCCGGTGCTGATGGGTTATCTGATTCGCGGGCACATTCCCCCCGAGGGCGCGAACCCACTGAACCGCTGGCTGATCGCGCTCTACCGGCCTTTGTTGGATCGGGTGCTGCGCTTTCCCAAGAGCACCATCGCGTTGTCGGGCCTGCTGCTGCTGGCCAGCCTGTGGCCTTTGCAGCACATCGGCAGCGAATTCATGCCCGCGCTGGACGAGGGCGATCTGCTGTACATGCCCACCGCCTTGCCCGGCTTGTCGGCGGGCAAGGTGGCCGAATTGCTGCAGCAGACCGATCGGCTCATCAAAACCGTTCCCGAGGTCAAAACCGTGTACGGCAAGGCGGGGCGCGCGGTCACCGCCACCGATCCGGCACCGCTGGTGATGTTCGAGACCACCATCCAGCTCCAGCCCCGCGCCCAGTGGCGGCCCGGGATGACGCCGGAAAAACTGGTGGACGAGCTGGACAAGACCGTGCGTGTGCCGGGACTGACCAACATCTGGGTGCCTCCCATTCGCAACCGGTTGGACATGCTGGCCACAGGGATCAAAAGCCCGGTGGGCGTCAAAGTGCTGGGCCCCGATCTCGCGACCATCGACCGCCTGGGCACCGAGATCGAACAGGTGCTGAAGGCGGTGCCGGGTGTGGCCAGCGCGTTCGCCGAGCGCTTGACGGGCGGCCGCTATGTGGATGTGGACATCCGGCGCGATGCGGCGGCGCGGTATGGACTGAACATCGCCGATGTGCAGTCGGTGATCGCCACGGCGGTGGGTGGCATGAACATCGGTGAGACGGTGGAGGGCTTGCAGCGCTTCCCGATCAACGTCCGCTATCCCAGGGATTTTCGGGACTCGCTGGAGAGCCTTCGTGCGCTGCCCATCGTGAGCCCGCGTGGCCAGCAACTGCTGCTGTCGGACGTGGCCGGCATCCGCATCAACGACGGGCCGCCGATGCTGCGCAGCGAAAACGCCCGGCTGGCGGGGTACATCTATGTGGACATCCGGGGCCGTGACCTGGGATCGGCCGTGCGGGAGATGCAAGAAGCGGTGAGCCGCCAGGTGCCGTTGCCACCCGGTTATTCCCTGGCCTGGTCGGGGCAGTTCGAATTCTTGGAGCGCGCGCTGATCAAGCTCCGAGTGGTGGTGCCGATCACCCTGCTGATCATTTTTGTGCTGCTGTACCTCACGTTCAAAACCGCAGGCGAGGCCTTGTTGATCATGTCCACGTTGCCGTTTGCCTTGGTGGGGGGTATCTGGCTGCTGTATTTGC
>NZ_JBFJMY010000434.1:0-3478 GCF_041633695.1 Hydrogenophaga sp. | reverse complement strand
CCACGTGCAAAGCAGATGACTTGCACGAGGCATTCAATGCTGTTGGCCGCGGGGTGCCGAGCCGACCGCCTGCGTTCCGTGGGACCGAACGTGTCTACGCCCGTTTCTTGCTCGCACACGGGCGTCTGCTCAAGAACGAACAAGGGGGTCGCTACGTCTCGCTGTGTAGCGACTACCAGCGGGAACTGCTGGAACTACGTGGGCTATCTCTGTCGTCGCGCGGGCAGCACGCGAGGACGGTGGCTGACTTGCTGGCTCGCGGTCTCGGCCCAGACCAGAACTTGAGCACGGTGACGCTGGTTGATATCGAACGGTACGTCGCTCTGCGCAGCCGCGAGGTGTCGCGTCACTCGCTGCAGCATGTGGTCGCGCATTTGCGCAGCTTCCTGCGGTTCTGCCACGGTCAAGGGGAGATCGGCCGACCGCTCGACGCCATCGAGACTCCCCGCACCTACCGCGGCGAGTTGCCGCCGATGGCGCTCGATTGGTCGGTGGTCCAGGCGCTGCTTCGATCCATTGATCTCGCCAGCAAGGCAGGTCGGCGCGATCACTGCATCCTGCACTTGATGGTCCACTACGGACTGCGACCGTCAGAAGTTGTGGCGCTGCGCCTTGACTCCATCAACTGGGAGACTGGCGTGCTGCATGTGGTGCAGCGCAAGACCCGTTGCGACCTGTTCCTGCCGCTGGCGACCCAGACGCTGCGCATCTTGCGCAGTTACCTTGCACACGAACGGCTGTCTCAAGGTTCGTCACATCCTGAACTGTTCTTGCGGGCGAGATGCCCGAGTGGTGCCATCGAGAACTATGCGGTCGGTGACCTCTTCAAGAAGCGTGTGCGGCTGGCCAAGCTGGAACTGCCTGGGCAGAACGTCTATCGGCTGCGGCACACCTTCGCCATGCGGCTGCTCACCCAGGGCGTAGGCGTCAAGGCCATCGGCGACGTTCTCGGACATCACAGCCTGGAGAGCACCTGCGCCTACCTCCGGCTGGATACGGACATGCTGCGCTGTGTGGCAATCGAGGTCCCCGAGATCGGTCATCCCCGGGGAGAGCGCCATGCATGACGTTCTTTGCATGGACGCTTGGGACGCCGCCGTCACGGCCTATCTGACCAGCCGCCACGCGATCGGGCGGGCATACCGCAAGGAAGAAGTGATCCTGTGCAAGGTGCGCGGGTTCTTGGTTCAGGCGGGAGCCACCGATCTTGATCTCGCGCTCTTCGAGCGCTGGCGCGCGCAGTTCCAGCATCTCAGTTCGAGCACACGCGTCGTGCGCGAGCACACCGTGTACAAGTTCTACCGGTACCGACGGCGCAGCGATCCTGGTTGCTTCCTGCCGGACTGGGAGTCGCTCACTCGACAGAAGCCACACGCGCTGCCAATCATCATTGAACCGGGGCAAGTGGCTCAGTTGCTCTCTTTCGTGTCGCAACTGCCACCGAGGAGTCAATACTTCGCGCGAACGCACGTCATGCGTCTGGTCGTCGTGCTGCTGTACACGGCGGGGCTCAGGCGCGGCGAGGTCGTCCGCCTGACGCTGGGCGATGTCGATGAGCGCGCCGGGGTGCTTCGCATCCGAGAGTCGAAGTTCCACAAGTCCCGTTGGGTTCCCCTGTCGATCAGTGCGCATGCCGAACTGCAGCGCTATCTGGCCGCACGGCGTCAGGCTCGTCTGGACGAGCGTCCTGGAGCCCCGTTGTTGTGTACTCTCGCATTGCGTGCCTACACCGCCGCGGGTCTGTACAGCACCTTCAAAGCCCTGCTGCGTCGCGCAGGCATCCATGACAGCGCCGGCAAAGTCCCGCGCTTGCAAGACTTCCGCCACAGTTTCGCCGTGGCGGCGCTTTTGCGGTGGTACGAAGCCGATGCCGACGTGCAGTCCAACTTGCCCAAGCTTGCGCTGTACATGGGGCACGTGAATATTGTCTCTACCGCCTACTACCTGCGCTGGATGCCGGCCGTGGTGTCCCACGCGTCGGCTCGCTTCGAACGATCGTGTGCCGGCATGATCGAAGGTGGTGTCGAATGAAAGCGTCCACACAAACCGATCTTGGGCGTGAGCTGGTGCGCTTCTTCGAAGAGTTCCTGCCTGGCCAGCGAGGCCTGAGCCCGAACACCGTGCGCAGTCACCGTGACGCCATGCTGCTGTTGTTGCAGTTCGCATCAGCCGAAGCCAAGCGCCCGATCGAACGGCTGCAGGTGTCCGACTTCACGGCCGAACGGGTAGTCGCTTTCCTGAATCACCTGGAGGTCGACCGCGGCAACAGCATCGCGACACGCAACGCCAGGCTCGGTGCCATTCATGTGTTCGCCCGCTTCCTGGCCTCACGTAGGCCGGAGGCGCTGGGTACCCTGCAGCGCGTGATCGCTCTGCCGTACAAGCGCGGCGCGCGCGAGGTGCCGGTCGAGTATCTGGAGCGCATCGAGATGGAGGCGGTGTTGCAGAGCATCGACCGCAGCAGCGTTTTGGGGCGGCGCGACTATGTCCTGTTCGCGTTGATGTTCAACACCGGGGCACGCGTGCAGGAGGCGCTGGACGTTCGGCGGCGAGACGTGCGTCTGGATTCGCCACCTCAGATTCGCCTGACCGGCAAGGGCAACAAGGTACGGCTGTGCCCGATCTGGCCCGTGACGGTCAAACTGCTGCGGGCCTTCATCGACGAACTGCCGGCACCAGAAGGTGATCCTGCTGACGCACTGCTGTTCACCAACGCCCGAGGCAGACCGCTCACGCGGTTCGGCGTTCGCTACCTGCTGCGCCGCTACGTTGCAGTTGCGTCGCAAGAAGTTCCAAGCATGCGCGACAAGAGCATCCATCCGCACTCGCTGCGGCACAGCACGGCAATCGCACTGCTCAAGGCTGGCGTGGACTTCGCCACGATCAGCCAGTGGCTGGGACATGCCGGCTTGAACACGACGATGCGCTACGCACGCGCCGACATCGACCTCAAGCGCCAAGCCATTGCACAGGTGTTCCCAGAAGCACTGGCCCCGCCGCGCGGTGGGCGGTTCCAGCCCGATGGCAGCGATCTGGTTGGCTGGCTGCGCCGGATGTGAGCCCGATATGTGGAGTCAACCAATCCTGGCGGTGCGCCTTCACCCATGAGGGTGCACCGCCAACTCCACATATCAAATAAGTCCACATTCGGCCATGTATGTGGAGCGCAACATACATGGCCGAGCTTGGCCTCGTGTAACCCCTGGGGCCTTCGGCCCCATTTTTTTGTTGTTGATCAGCGCGCTGTGCGCGGTCACAGGGGAGGGCGGAGCGTGGCCGGTGTGCACCGGCAGCACAGGGAATAGCGGCCCGTACCCGTGCCCGGGGTCGCGGTCTGATTTCCTTCCCGCTGCACGGGAACGAGCCCGCTGGACGAACTGGCATTCGGTCCACTCCCGCCGCTGCGCTGTGGTCCCGTCCCGCCCGTCAGATCGTCCCCCCGGTCACCCGCCAAACCCGAAGCCGGGCCGCTGGGAAT
>NZ_JBFJMY010000433.1:0-3490 GCF_041633695.1 Hydrogenophaga sp. | reverse complement strand
GCGTGCCGATCTGGTCGTCCGGTCCCCAGAGATTCCAGTTGGAAACCTTGCGTGCGGTTTCCGCCAGCACCTTCATGTCAACGTAGGGGTCCAGGGGGGTGCGGGGGTGCATCTTCAAAGGGGTGCGTCCTTCGGTTTTTGTCAATTTTTCGCGCGCTGCCATGGCTTGTGTCTCCTGTTGGTTGGATCGACCCCAGTGGCATTTCGAATGCCGGTTTCGGCTTTGCGCCGTGGGGCTGGGTTCCAATTTAGCGAAGAACAATTCATGCAACAATAGTCATTCTTTTTATATGAGCAATGCCTGAATTGATATGAATAATGAGCTGAGGTCATGGCGCTTCCTGGTGAAGGTCGCCGAAGTCGGAAGCGTGACGCGTGCCGCAGAGCAACTTCATATGACCCAACCCGCCTTGAGCCGCCACCTGCAGCAGTTGGAAGAAACCACCGGTGTCGAGCTGCTGATGCGACATGGGCGCGGCGTACGGTTGACGCCTGCGGGCGAACATTTCCGGAACGTGGCAGAGGAAATCCTGGAGCGCATGTCCAGTCTCAGCGACGAGCTAAGCGCCCGTGCGAGCGAGCCCGCTGGTGAGTTCGCCGTGGGTTTGCCCATGTCGTGGGCCGGCCTTGTCACGGCGGAGCTGGTGCCCCGATTTCTGCGCGCCTTCCCCAAGGTCAAACTGCGGATCCTGGAGGGCGCGACACCCGAGTTGCGGCGCGCGCTGAACGCGCGCCAGCTACAAATGGCGGTGATGCTCGACTCGGACCAGGATGCGGACTTGACGCTCGATAGTCTTGTCGACGAGTGCGCCTATCTGGTCGGCAACAAGTCCGCTGGCATCCCCACTGGAAAGCGGGCCAGCTTCCGGATGCTGGCCGGGCAACCCCTGATCCAGCTTCCGCAGGAAACGCACGTGCGTGTTCAAGTCGAGCGGGCGCTCGCAAAGCTCCGTATCAACGGCGATACCCTGATCGAAATCAACTCGCTCAACCTGCTTGGTTTCGTAGAGAGAGGTCTCGGTGTTTCGGTGTTGCCTGCAAGTGCCGTGGAGAGCTATTCACGAAAACATGCTCTCTCGTATACCTTGATGCGGGACTTCACCTTTTCGTGGTGCATCGCAACCTTGAGGTCGCGGCCACGTACCGCAGCGATGAACGAATTCGCGATCGTGCTCAAGCAGTTGCTTGGCGATATCGTCGGTCGTGGGCTCTGGCCTTCAGCACGATGCACCTGGGTCAAGTAGCCTCTTGAAATCCTCTGCAAAGGGACAGGCACAGGAGCGCTTCAGCTATGGGGTAGCGCGTTCTCTGCGGCCCAATCCTTTCGGAGATTCGGCGCCTTCTCAAGAACACAGTGCGGTTCGACCGAACGCGAGTGCCGGGCTGATTGCATCAACAACAAAGGCTGCCATGGCAGCCCTTATTTGCTCGTGACTGAACGTCCGTTCAGTTCGAAAATGCCGCAATGCCGGTGATCGCGCGGCCCAGAATCAGCGCGTGCACATCGTGGGTGCCTTCGTAGGTGTTGACCACTTCCAGGTTCACCAGGTGGCGGGCCACGCCGAATTCGTCGCTGATGCCGTTGCCGCCCATCATGTCGCGCGCCAGGCGGGCGATGTCCAGCGATTTGCCGCAGCTGTTGCGCTTCAGGATGCTGGTGATTTCGACGGCGGCTGTGCCTTCGTCTTTCATGCGGCCCAGGCGCAGGCAGCCTTGCAGGCCCAGGGTGATTTCGGTCAGCATGTCGGCCAGCTTTTTCTGGATCAGCTGGTTGGCGGCCAGGGGGCGGCCGAATTGCTGGCGGTCCATCACGTATTGGCGGGCGCGGAAGTAGCAGTCTTCAGCGGCACCCAATGCGCCCCAGGCGATGCCGTAGCGCGCGCTGTTGAGGCAGGTGAACGGGCCTTTGAGACCGCGCACATCGGGAAATGCGTTTTCTTCGGGACAGAAGACTTCGTCCATGACGATTTCGCCGGTGATGCTGGCGCGCAGCCCCACCTTGCTGTGGATGGCGGGGGCGCTCAGGCCCTTGGCGCCTTTGTCGAGGATGAAACCGCGGATCTGGCCGCCTTCGTCCTTGGCCCAGACCACGAACACGTCGGCGATCGGGCTGTTGGTGATCCACATCTTGGCGCCGCTGATCGAGTAACCGCCGTCGACCTTTTTGGCGCGGGTGACCATGCTCCCGGGGTCGGAGCCGTGGTTGGGTTCGGTCAGGCCGAAGCAGCCGATCCATTCGCCGGTGGCGAGCTTGGGCAGGTATTTCTGCTTCTGCGCTTCGGTGCCGAATTCGTTGATCGGCACCATCACCAGCGAGCTTTGCACGCTCATCATCGAGCGGTAGCCCGAGTCCACGCGCTCCACTTCGCGCGCCACCAGGCCGTAGCACACGTAGTTCAGGCCTGCGCCGCCGTAGGCTTCTGGAATGGTGGGGCCGAGCAGGCCAAGTTCGCCCATTTCACGAAAAATGGCGGTGTCGGTGGTCTCGTGCCGGAAGGCCTCGGTCACACGGGGCAGCAGCTTTTCCTGGCAGTAGGCGCGGGCGGCGTCTTGCACCTGGCGCTCGTCGTCGCTGAGCTGCTGGCTGAGCAAAAAGGGATCTTCCCAGTTGAATGTGGCTTTCATGTGCTGTCTCCGGTAGGCGCGTTGCAATTCAGGGATTGTCGGCGGCCCATGAATACCTGTCTAATATGGATTAGGTATTCATCCATACAAAAAACATATTCATGGAATTCCGTCACCTGCGCTACTTCCTGGTGCTGGCCGAAGAACTGCACTTTGGCCGCGCCGCCCAACGCCTGTCGATTTCACAGCCGCCGTTGTCGCTCAACATCCAGCAGCTGGAGGCCTCGGTCGGCGCGCGCCTGTTCGATCGCAACAGCCGCGGCGTGCAGCTCACCGAGGCGGGCCAGGCCTTTGTGCCGCAGGCCCGCGCGTTGCTGGACCAGGCCGCCGCCGCCGCCCACCATGCACGCGATGTGGCGCAAGGCTTGGCCGGCAGCTTGCAGATCGGTTTTGCCGGCACCATGCTGTTTCGCGGGCTGCCGCAGATTCTGAAAAGCTTCCAGGCCCAGCACCCCAAGCTGCGGCTGGCGCTGCGCGAGCTGAGTTCGGCCGAGCAGGTGGTGGATTTGCTGCACGAGCGGCTCGATCTGGGTTTTGTGCACACCACCCGCGTGCCGGCGGGGTTCTCGCAAATCCTGGTGGCCAGCCAGCCGTTCGTGGCCTGTCTGCCTGCGGCCCATGTGCTGGCGACGCGGGGGCGCCTGTCGCTGGCGCAGCTGGCCGGTGAGCCGTTCGCGGTGGTGGCGCGCGAGGTGTCACCCGATTACCACGAGCGCATCCTGACCATGTGCACCGAAGCCGGGTTTCCGCCCGAAATCCGCTACGAGCTGCGGCACTGGTTGAGCGTGGTGTCCCTGGTGTCGCAAGGCCTGGGTGTGGCGCTGGTGCCGCAGGCGCTGGCGCAGTCGGCCATGGCGGGCGCGGC
>NZ_JBFJMY010000432.1:0-3505 GCF_041633695.1 Hydrogenophaga sp. | reverse complement strand
CACGCGCTGGTTGCGGGACATCGCGTCCGCACTGTCGCCGGGGCAGCCAATTTACGTGGCGTTGTACGCAGCAGCCATCATTTTCTTCTGCTTCTTCTACACCGCGTTGGTTTTCAACAGCCGTGAGACCGCAGACAACCTGAAAAAGAGTGGCGCCTTCATCCCGGGGATTCGTCCTGGGGACCAGACGGCCCGCCACATCGACAAGATCTTGCTGCGTTTGACGCTGGCCGGAGCGATCTATATCACGGGTGTGTGTCTGTTGCCCGAGTTCCTGATCCTGAAGTACAACGTGCCGTTCTATTTTGGCGGCACCTCCCTGTTGATCATTGTTGTGGTCACCATGGACTTCATGGCCCAGGTTCAAAATTACATGATGTCGCAGCAATACGAATCGCTGCTTAAAAAGGCTAACTTCAAAACTTCTATCGGCTGAGTTGTGTCATGGCCAAGGATGATGTGATTGAGATGCAAGGCGAGGTTGTAGAAAACCTCCCCAATGCGACCTTCAGAGTCAAGCTTGAAAATGGACACGTGGTGCTGGGTCACATATCCGGCAAGATGCGCAAACATTACATACGTATCTTGCCGGGCGATAAGGTCAAAGTGGAGCTCACGCCGTATGACCTGACCAAGGCGCGGATTGTGTTCCGCGCGAAGTGAAGAGTCGGTTGTTGAATGTTTTTGGAATTTCTAGGAGAAAACTATGAGAGTTTCGGCGTCGGTCAAGAAAATGTGCCGCAACTGTAAGATCATCAAGCGGCACGGGATTGTGCGGGTCATCTGTACCGATCCCCGTCACAAACAGCGTCAAGGCTGATGGAAGTTTAGAGGACCAAAATGGCTCGTATTGCAGGCATCAACATTCCGCCGCACAAGCACGCTGAAATCGGCTTGACGGCAATTTTCGGCATCGGCCGCACACGCGCTCGCAAAATTTGCGAAGCATGCGGCATCGATTACGCGAAAAAAATCAAAGATCTGGACGACGCGGAACTTGAAAAAGTGCGCGACCAGGTCGGTGTGTACACGATCGAGGGTGACCTCCGCCGTGAGACCACCATGAACATCAAGCGACTGATGGACATTGGCTGCTACCGTGGCTTCCGTCACCGTCGCGGTCTGCCTCTGCGCGGCCAGCGTACCAAGACCAATGCACGTACGCGCAAAGGTCCTCGCAAGGCAGCCCAGTCGCTGAAGAAATAATCGGATTGAAGGATTTCCATGGCCAAGTCTCCCTCCAGCAGCGCAGCTGCCCGTGTTCGCAAAAAGGTCCGCAAGAACATTGCTGACGGCATTGCCCACGTGCACGCTTCGTTCAACAACACCATCATCACCATCACCGACCGCCAGGGCAACGCACTGTCGTGGGCTTCGTCGGGTGGTCAAGGCTTCAAGGGCTCGCGCAAGTCCACACCGTTTGCGGCCCAGGTGGCTTCCGAGGTGGCTGGTCGTGCCGCCATTGATCAAGGCATCAAGAATCTGGATGTCGAGATCAAAGGCCCGGGTCCTGGCCGCGAGTCTTCGGTGCGAGCGCTGGGTGCCCTGGGCATCCGGATCAACTCCATCTCTGATGTGACCCCGGTGCCGCACAACGGTTGCCGTCCACAAAAGCGCCGTCGCATCTGAGGCGCCATACCGCGAATGCGCGGTATAATCGAAAGCTTTTCTTCGAGCGCCACCGCAGTCGCCTGCGGTGGCATTTTTGCTAAGCCCACCGCCACCTCGTACAGAGGCTGGCTCCCGCAACAACAGGTTGCGGCAGATCAATCAAGGACATCCACGTGGCACGTTACCTCGGCCCCAAGGCCAAACTCTCCCGCCGTGAAGGCTCGGACCTGTTGCTCAAGAGCGCCCGCCGCTCCATCAGCGACAAGGCGAAATTCGACTCCAAGCCCGGTCAACATGGCCGTACTTCGGGCATGCGCACCTCGGATTTTGGTATCCAGCTGCGCGAAAAGCAAAAGGTCAAGCGCACCTATGGCGTGCTCGAGCGCCAGTTCCGCCGCTATTTTGCCGAGGCCGACCGCCGCCGTGGCAACACCGGCGCCAACCTGTTGTTCTTGCTGGAAGCCCGCCTGGACAACGTCGTGTTCCGCATGGGGTTTGCGTCAACCCGTGCCGAAGCCCGTCAAATGGTTTCGCACAAGGCGATGACCGTCAACGGCAAAAGCGTCAACATCCCGTCGTACTCGGTGAAAGCCGGTGACGTGATCGCCGTGCGCGAGAAGTCCAAGAAGCAGGCCCGCGTGATCGAGGCCCTGGAGTTGGCCAAGCAGATCGGCTTCCCCGCTTGGGTGGAAGTCTCGGCTGAAAAGGCCGAAGGCGTATTCAAGAAGTCACCCGATCGCGATGAGTTCGCCGCTGACGTCAACGAGTCGTTGATCGTCGAACTGTATTCACGTTAATTTTCGTCCCCGGTCTACACCGCACAGGTGTGGCCGGGCCATGCTCCGTCGGCCTTATCGGTGTAACGAGCCGAGGGTATTGAAGGAAGTCTGAATGCTGAACAATCTGCTAAAACCCAAAACCATCAACGTCGAGCAACTGTCGACGAACCGCGCCAAGGTCACGTTGGAGCCTTTCGAGCGTGGCTACGGCCACACGCTGGGCAATGCTCTGCGCAGGGTTTTGCTGTCGTCCATGACCGGTCATGCCCCGACCGAAGTCACCATCGCTGGCGTCGTGCACGAGTACTCGTCCATCGACGGCGTGCAAGAAGACGTGGTCAACATCTTGTTGAACCTCAAAGGCGTGGTTTTCAAGTTGCACAACCGCGACGAAGTGACCCTGAGCCTGCGCAAAGACGGTGAAGGTTTGGTGACCGCCGCCGACATCCAGACGCCGCACGATGTTGAAATCGTGAACCCGTCGCACGTCATTGCCACCTTGTCTGCTGGCGCCAAGATCGACATGCAGATCAAGGTCGAAAAAGGCCGTGGTTATGTGCCGGGCAGCCTGCGTCGCAACGACGATCAGACACGCTCCATCGGCCGCATCGTGCTTGACGCCTCGTTCTCGCCCGTCAAACGGGTGAGCTACACGGTGGAAAGCGCTCGTGTGGAGCAGCGTACCGATCTGGACAAGCTGGTGCTGGAAATCGAAACCAATGGCTCCATTGGTCCCGAAGAGGCCGTGCGCGCTTCGGCCAAGATTCTGGTTGAACAGCTGGCTGTGTTTGCGCAACTGGAAGGTGTGGAACTCTCCGCCTTTGACGCGCCTGCTCAGCGCAGCACCCAGCAATTCGATCCGATTTTGTTGCGTCCTGTGGATGAGTTGGAACTCACCGTTCGTTCGGCCAACTGCCTCAAAGCAGAAAACATCTACTACATCGGTGATCTGATTCAGCGCACCGAAAACGAGTTGCTCAAGACCCCTAACCTGGGTCGCAAGTCGCTCAACGAAATCAAGGAAGTGCTGGCATCGCGCGGCTTGACCTTGGGCATGAAGCTTGAAAACTGGCCGCCGGCCGGTCTGGACAAGCACTGATAGACCGGAAATATCT
>NZ_JBFJMY010000431.1:0-3518 GCF_041633695.1 Hydrogenophaga sp. | reverse complement strand
GCGCCCGCAAGCTTGGCACCGGTGTCAAAGTCGAGTCCGAACTTTTCCCCGATGTCCACGTGGTCGCGCAATGGGAAATCGAAAGCGCGGGGCGTGCCCCAGCGCCGCACTTCCACATTGCCCTCTTCACCTGTCCCCACCGGTACGCTTTCATGCGGCAAGTTGGGCACAGCCACCAGCAGCGCCTGCAGCCCGCTTTGGATCAGCTCCAGCCGCGTCGCCGAGCTTTCCAATTCGCCTTTCAGCGCACCCACCTGTGCCATCACCGCCTCGGCGCTCTCGCCCTTGGATTTGAGCTGGCCGATCTGTTTGGACAGGCTGTTGCGCTGGCTTTGCAGCTCTTCGGTGCGGGTTTGCAAGGTCTTGCGCTCGGCTTCCAGCGTGCGAAAGGCGTGCACGTCCAGGAAGGCCTGCGGCTGCTTGCGGGTCTCCAGACGCGCAACCACCGCGTCCAGGTCTTTTCTCAGTTGGGCAATGTCTAACATGCGGCGATTGTAGGTTTACATCTGGCGTGGCCGGGCCGGGGCGCACAAAACAAGGCGCTTGAGAGCGTGCCCTCCGGCACCGAACACTCAGCGCAGGTGATCGATCGGGGCGCCGGTTTCGCCATCCATCTTCAAGCCCTTGGGCAGCGGGAATTTGATGGTTTCTTCGATGCCGTCGAGTTTGCGAATGGCGATCGCGCCCAGAGCCTTGATGCGATCGATCACCTGCTGCACCAGGATTTCTGGTGCCGAGGCACCTGCGGTCAGACCCACACGGGTTTTGCCCGCAAACCACTCGGCCTGCAATTCGTCGGCGTTGTCCACCATGTAGCTGGCCGTGCCCAGCTTGATGGCAACTTCGCGCAAACGGTTGCTGTTGGAGCTGGTGGGGCTGCCGACGACGATCACCAGATCGACCTGCGGGCTCAGCAGCTTGACCGCGTCCTGGCGGTTCTGGGTGGCGTAACAAATGTCCTGCTGCTTGGGTTCGCGCACCGACGGGAAACGCGCCTTCACCGCCCGCAGAATGCCCACGGTGTCGTCCACCGACAGCGTGGTCTGCGTGACCACGGCCAGCTTCTCGGTTTGTGTGGGCTGGATGCGCCCCACGTCTTCGACATCTTCCACCAGGTGGATGCCGCTGTTGAGCTGGCCCATCGTGCCTTCCACTTCGGGGTGCCCCTTGTGGCCGATCATGATGAACTCAAAACCCTCCCGGTTCAGCTTGGCCACTTCCACGTGGACCTTGGTCACCAGCGGGCAGGTGGCGTCAAAAATCCGGAAACCGCGCCGCTCGGCCTCGTGCTGCACCGCCTTGCTCACGCCGTGGGCCGAGAACACCAGGGTGGCGCCGGCGGGCACATCGTCCAGGTCTTCGATGAAGATCGCGCCCTTGTCCTTGAGTTCGTTCACCACGTAGGTGTTGTGCACGATTTCGTGGCGCACATAGATCGGGCGGCCGAACTTCGCGATCGCGCGTTCGACGATCTCGATCGCGCGGTCCACGCCGGCGCAAAAGCCGCGTGGCTCGGCCAGCAGTATTTCTTTCGGTCCGGGCATCACAGGACCCCGATCAGTTGCACTTCAAAGCGCACCGGCTGGCCCGCCAAGGGGTGGTTGAAATCGAAGCGCACCGCACCATCGTCCCGCACCTCGATCGCAGCGCCCGCGTAGCTGCCCAGGCCATCCGGGGTCGGGAACTGCACCACGTCGCCCACCAGGTAACGCTCGTTGGGGTCGCCCAGCTGGTTCAGCAGCTTGCGCGCCACCCACTGCACCATATCGGGCTGGCGTTCGCCAAACGCCTCGCCGGCGGCCAGTTCGATCACCTCGTGCACACCCTCTTCCAGCCCCAACAGGCGCTGCTCGATGGCGGGTGACAGCTCGCCCGCCCCCAGGCTGAGCGTGGCCGGCTGGGCATCAAAGGTGTTGATGATGGCTTCACCCTGCGGCCCGGATATGCGGTAGTGCAGGGTGAGAAAAGAGCCTTCTTGGACTTGGGGCATGGTGAAACTGTGGTGAAAAAGGAGAAAACCCGGCGCACCGTCCCCCGGCTGAGGGAGTCTTCGCGTAGCGCGCAATCACCCCTATTGTAAAAAGCACGCTCGCCCAGGGAGAAAAATACATGGATGGCCTTGTCACAGCCGGGTTCAAGTCGCTGCCCAACGACGCGCGCCCACGCGAAAAACTGTTGTCGCGCGGTCCTTCTGCCTTGAGCGACGCCGAATTGCTGGCCTTGCTGCTGCGCACCGGCATCCGTGGCAAACACGTGCTGACCCTGGCGCAAGAGGTGCTGGACACCTTTGGTGGGGTGGGCGGCCTTTTGCACACCGACGCCGCCGCGCTCAAGGTGGTGAAAGGCCTGGGCCCTGCCAAGCGCACCGAGGTGGTGGCGGTGCTGGAACTGGCGCGCCGGGCCCTGGCCCAGCGGCTGCAAGAGAAACCGCTGTTCGACAACCCCAGGGCGGTCCGCGATTACCTGCAGTTGCAACTGGGCGCCCGCGATCACGAGGTTTTTGCGGTGGTCTTTCTGGACAGCCAGAACCGCTTGATCGCGCTGGAGGAGCTGTTCCGCGGCACGCTCACGCAAACCAGCGTGTATCCGCGCGAAGTGGTGCTGCGCGCCCTGCACCACCACGCCGCCGCCGTGGTGCTGGCGCACAACCACCCCAGCGGCAGCGCACAACCCTCGCGCGCCGACGAAGCCCTGACCAGCACCCTCAAAACCACGCTGGCCTTGGTGGACGTGCGGGTGCTGGACCACTTCATCGTCACACGCGAGAGCGCCACCTCCATGGCCGAGTTGGGATTGCTCTGACGCGGCACGTCCACGGCCGGAACCCCGTGCACCGGCGACGGAGGCGGCCAGATGCCCCGCCAGACAAGGCAGACGCCCATCTGGGTGAAAATGCCCGGTATGAAAGTGAAATCGCTGGCCGGCCTGAAGACGCTGCGCCGCGTGATGGCCGAGCGCATCGCAGCGGAACAGGCGCAGCTGCTGGCCGCGTTCGAGGCGGCACGGGCGCGCGACGCCGAGCACCGGCTTTTTGAGCGCACCGTGGGTCCCGTGCAACCGATTCCCCCCGACCACCGCGTGGCGCCCTATCTGCCCGCTGTGCCGCCGGTGGCACGCCAGCGCCAGCTCGACGAGCAGGCCGTCATGCACGAAGCCCTGTCGGACGAGTTCGACGTGGAAACCCTGTTGCACACCGACGAACAGCTCAGCTACGCCCGCCCAGGCCTGGGGATCGACGTGCTGCGCCGCCTGCGCGAGGGCCGCTGGAGCATCCAGCGCCAGATCGACTTGCACGGCCTGCGCACCGACGAAGCCCGGGAAGCCCTGGGCCGCTTCGTGCGCGAGTGCCACCAGCACGGTTTGCGCTGCGTGCGCGTGGTGCACGGCAAAGGCCTGGGCTCGCCCGGCCGCACGCCGGTGCTGAAGAACCGCGTGCTTCGCTGGCTGGTGCAAAAAAACGAGGTGCTGGCCTTCGTACAGGCCCGCCCCGCCGACGGCGGCGCAGGAGCGCTCGTGGT
>NZ_JBFJMY010000430.1:0-3523 GCF_041633695.1 Hydrogenophaga sp. | reverse complement strand
GGCGGCGCCTACGCCTCGCACGCCAGCGGACACGGGCACAAGCACGCCGATCACGATCATGGCCATGAACACGGCGCCGAACACCACCACGGCCACGAGCCGCACCTGCCCGGCCATGAACACGGCTGAACCCGGCGCACCCACGCCGACGGATTCGGTCCCCGGCCTGCTGCAAATCCTCTGGCTGGCCTCTCCCGCCTTACCAGTGGGCGGCTTCTCGTATTCCGAAGGCCTGGAAGCGGCGGTGGATGCCGATTGGGTGAGCGACGAGACCAGCGCCACCGAATGGCTGACCGATCAGCTCCAGCTTGGGCTGGCGCGCGCCGACCTCGCCGTGGTGGCGCAAGCCATTCCCGCCTGGCGGTGTGGCGACATGGCCCGCATCCGCGCGCTCAACCACTGGGTGTTGCACACCCGGGAAACACAAGAATTTCGCCTGCAGACCGAACAAATGGGCCGCTCCATGCTGGAGTGGGCGCGCAACCTGGGGCCACTGGGCACAGGGGTGTTCGAGCGCCTGCAAAGCGCCGGGCTGGAGCCACCCACCTACCCGCTGGCCAGCGCCTGCGCGGCCGCCCACAGCGACGCCAGTGTGCGCGACTGCCTCATGGGTTATGCCTTTGGCTGGAGCGAGAACATGGTGCAGGCCGCCATCAAATCGGTGCCGCTGGGACAAAGCGCGGGCCAGCGCATGCTGGCCCGCCTGGCGCAGGCCATTCCCGCTGCGGTAACACACGCCCAGTCCCTGACCGACGACACGCGCCAGGCCTTCACGCCCATGCTGGCCATTCTCTCGGCACGGCACGAAACCCAATATTCAAGGTTGTTCAGATCATGACTTCGCTCCACCACATCCCCAACCGCACCAAAAAACTGCCCCCCCTGCGCGTGGGCATCGGCGGCCCTGTCGGCTCGGGCAAGACCACTCTGTTGGAGATGTTGTGCAAGGCCATGCGCGAGCGCTACGACCTGATCGCCATCACCAACGACATCTACACCAAGGAAGACCAGCGCATCCTCACGGTCAGCGGTGCGCTGCCGGCCGAGCGCATCATGGGCGTGGAAACCGGCGGTTGCCCGCACACCGCGATCCGCGAAGACGCCTCCATCAACCTCGAGGCCATCGACCGCATGCTGGGCGAGTTCCCCAACGCCGACGTGGTGTTCATCGAATCGGGTGGCGACAACCTGGCCGCCACCTTCAGCCCAGAACTGAGCGACCTCACCATCTACGTGATCGACGTCGCAGCGGGCGAAAAAATCCCGCGCAAAGGCGGCCCCGGCATCACCAAGAGCGACCTCTTCGTCATCAACAAGACCGACCTCGCGCCCCACGTCGGCGCCGACCTGGAGGTGATGAAGGCCGACACCGCGCGCATGCGCCCGGACAGCGAACGCCGCCCCTGGGTCATGACCAACCTCAAAACCCTCACCGGGCTGGCCGAGGTGGTGGCCTTCATCGAGACGCGCGGCATGCTCACCGCCTAAAATCGGCGTTTGCACCCGCACGGCCGGGCATACCCGGTCCGTCTCTCTCCATGGCTTACAGCGTCAAAGAAATTTTCTACACCTTGCAAGGCGAAGGTGCGCAGGCAGGCAGCCCCGCTGTGTTCTGCCGCTTTGCCGGCTGCAACCTCTGGAGCGGGCGCGAAAGCGACCGCGCCAGCGCCATCTGCCGGTTCTGTGACACCGAGTTTGTCGGTACCGACGGCACACTGGGCGGCAAATACCCCGACGCGAACGCCCTGGCCGACCACATTGAAGCCCAATGGCCCACCGGCGTGGCCCAGAACCGCCTCACCGTGCTCACCGGTGGCGAGCCCCTGCTGCAAATCGACACCGCCCTGGTGACCGCCCTGCATGCACGCGGCTTTCGCATCGCGGTGGAAACCAATGGCACCCTGACCGCGCCCGAAGGCATAGACTGGCTGTGCGTCAGCCCCAAAGCCGGCGCGCCCTGGATCCAGCAAACGGGGCAAGAACTCAAACTCGTCTGGCCCCAGACCGGCATGGACCTGGACACCCTGGCCCACACCGGCCAATTCAGCCACCGCTTTCTGCAACCCATGGACGGCCCCGAGCAAGCCCGCAACACCGCCTTGTGCATAGACACCTGCCTGCGCCAGCCGCACTGGCGCCTGAGCCTGCAAACGCACAAAATCAGCGGCATCCGCTGACCCCAGCGCTGGCGCACTGCCGGCCTTCCTCGCCGACTCTCTTCCCTATTGCACCTCTTCATCGGTGCCACCTCCTGCCATGCAGCTCACCATCAGCCAGCGCTTCTTCTTCGACGCCGCCCACACCCTCCAGCGCACCCTGGAAGCCGAGGGCAGCCGCCGCATCCACGGCCACACCTACCATGCCGAAGTGAGCGTGACCGGCCCACGCGACCCGGCCACTGGCATGGTGCTCGACCTGGGCTTGCTGCGCCAGCGCCTGGAAACCGTGCGCCTGCAGCTCGACCACCACCTGCTCGACGAAGTACCGCAACTGGACCGCCCCACGCTGGAAAACCTGTGCCTGTTCATCGCCCACCAGCTGACCGACCTGCAACCCCCGGTCAGCCAGGTGCGCGTGTGGCGCGAATCCCTGGGCGACGCCTGCACCCTGAAGCTGACCACGGCATAAGCCAACCACCGCGCAGCCGCATCCCACGCCCCAGGCCAGATAGAATGCAGGCTTGCAAAACCGCATCCGGAGACTTGGGTGAGTGGTTTAAACCAGCAGTCTTGAAAACTGCCGACCCGCAAGGGTCCGTGAGTTCGAATCTCACAGTCTCCGCCAAGATGCTAGGCCCTATGGGTCTTACAGCCCGATCCAGTATTTCAGCCCACGTTTCAACCCACGTGGCATCGCAAAAAGAAAAGCCAGCCGTCTTGTGATCGCTGGCTTTTTGTTTGGGCTATGCCTCAGCGGTCGGTTACGCCGTCAACCGTTCGCCAAGTCGCATTCGCTCACCGATCGGCCACCGTGGTCTGTGCATGGGCCATAGAGTCTGAGATCACTTTTGCCATAGGCCGGTCGAAGCCAGCCACCTGAACGACTGCTCACGCCAAGAATGGACTGGCGCTATCGACCCGTAGCGTCCGGTCATTTTTCGCCAAAGCTGCCATTAACTCTGGTTTAACTAATGAGAGTTGCGCAACCACCGGCATCTGTTCGTGGTTGATCCGAGGGTCTTTTGTTCCATGGACAAGCAACTGATTGGCCGGTTCACAACACATCTGCGGTGGATTAGGCAGGAGGACTTGGGGGTAATGACAAGGAGGTATCGGTGGCTGTCTTTGCCGTGACGGTGACGACGCCACCTACCCAGCAAACACAACAATCTGGAGCGTAGGACGCAGTCACATAAGATGCAGTCTCGTTCAGCTAGGGCAATCGGCCGCGCGTGCCGACCGGATGGACCGTAAACGACCTCTCCCGGGCTACGCGGGCGTCAATCACCATCGAGTGCTCCATAATGAAACTAAACAGGGATAGGAGAGGCCGCCTATGGCCGCATATGACATCAGCGTGCGTG
>NZ_JBFJMY010000429.1:0-3535 GCF_041633695.1 Hydrogenophaga sp. | reverse complement strand
CGCTTGCCACGCGGCAGCGCTCCTCAAAGTGCACCAGATGGGGCGAGGTGTAGACCCCGGTGCGAAACCCG
This sequence comes from Hydrogenophaga sp., assembly GCF_041633695.1. Lineage (GTDB taxonomy): Bacteria > Pseudomonadota > Gammaproteobacteria > Burkholderiales > Burkholderiaceae_C > Hydrogenophaga. The sequence goes on along the minus strand of NZ_JBFJMY010000429.1, from coordinate 3,464 downwards.
GCCTCGCGGTAAATCGCTTCCAGCATGGCGCAGGTAGAGCCCTTGCCATTGGTACCGGCCACGGTGATGACCGGGCAAGCCAGGCGCAACGCCATGCGATCGGCCACCCGCCGCACACGCTCCAGGCCCAAATCGATGGTTTTGGGGTGGATGCGTTCGCAATGGGCCAGCCAGCCGGCCAGGGAAGTGGGCGAATCGGTGGAAATTTCAGACTGCATGACCCGGATTGTCCCACCGGCCCGGCGCAACGCGATGGACCCGCCCCGATGGCCTTGGGCGGCGATGGGCGACAATCCCCGCATGATCACGCTCTATGGCATTCCCAACTGCGACACCGTCAAAAAGGCCCGCGCCTGGCTCAGCGAGCAAGGTGTGGCCTACACCTTCCACGATTTCAAGAAACAAGGCGTGCCCGAAGCCCAGCTGGACCACTGGCTGAGCGCCGTGGGCTGGGAAACCCTGGTCAACCGCAAGGGCACCACCTGGCGCAAGCTGGACGAGACCACCCGCGCCGCCGTGACCGATGGCGCCAGCGCACGCGCCCTGATGCTGAGCCAGGCATGCGTCATCAAACGCCCGGTGGTGCAGTGGGCCAACGCGCTCACGGTGGGCTTTGACGCCAGCGACTGGCAAACCCGCATCTGAGCGCTGCGCCCGCCTGGCTCGGCGCCGCAGCGCCGCCGACCTAAAATATTGCGTTCCGCTACTTGTGCAGCCTTTTCCGCTCTACCCATGATCACCACCCAATTTGAAGGCGCGACCGTCGCCACCCAGGCCAGCGTGTATTTCGACGGCAAATGCGTCAGCCACGCCTTAACCTTGCCCGATGGCAGCAAAAAATCGGTGGGCGTGGTGTTGCCCGCGCAGCTGACCTTTGGTACCGCAGCGCCGGAAATCATGGAGTGCGTGGCCGGTGGCTGCGAGTACCAACTGGCCGGCAGCGACACCTGGGTGCGCGTGGCACCCGGCGAACGCTTCAGCGTGCCCGGCAACAGCAGCTTCGACATCCGCGTGACCGAAGCCTTCCACTACATCTGCCACTACGGCTAAACCGCGAGTTTCACCCCACATGGCCACCATCCTGCAAAACCTCCCGTCCCAGCAAAAAGTCGGCATCGCTTTCTCGGGCGGTCTCGACACCAGCGCCGCCCTGCTCTGGATGAAACAAAAAGGCGCGATCCCCTACGCCTACACCGCCAACCTCGGCCAGCCCGACGAGCCGGACTACGACGAAATTCCGCGCAAGGCGATGGCATATGGCGCCGAAAAGGCCCGCCTGATCGACTGCCGCACGCAGCTGGCCCACGAAGGCATTGCCGCTTTGCAATGTGGCGCCTTCCACATCACCACCGCCGGAGTCACCTACTTCAACACCACGCCGCTGGGCCGGGCCGTCACCGGCACCATGCTGGTGTCGGCCATGAAAGAAGACGATGTCCACATCTGGGGCGATGGCAGCACCTACAAAGGCAACGACATCGAGCGCTTCTACCGCTACGGCCTGCTGACCAACCCCAGCCTGAAGATCTACAAGCCCTGGCTGGACCAGCTGTTCATCGACGAGCTGGGCGGCCGCGCCGAAATGTCGGCCTTCATGACGGCCAACGGCTTTGGCTACAAGATGAGCGCCGAAAAGGCCTACAGCACGGACAGCAATATGCTGGGCGCCACACACGAGGCCAAGGACCTGGAGTTCCTCAACAGCGGCATCAACATCGTCAACCCCATCATGGGCGTGGCGTTCTGGAAAGACGAAGTGGAAGTGAAGCGCGAAACCGTGACGGTGCGCTTTGAAGAAGGCCAGCCAGTGGCCCTGAACGGCAAGACCTTTGACAGCCCAGTCGAGCTGATTCTGGAAGCCAACCGCATTGGCGGTCGCCACGGCCTGGGCATGAGCGACCAGATCGAAAACCGCATCATCGAAGCCAAGAGCCGCGGCATCTACGAAGCCCCCGGCCTGGCCTTGCTCTACATCGCCTACGAGCGCCTGGTCACCGGCATCCACAACGAAGACACCATCGAGCAGTACCGCATCAACGGCCTGCGCCTGGGCCGCCTGCTGTACCAGGGCCGCTGGTTCGACCCGCAGGCCATCATGTTGCGCGAGACCGCCCAGCGCTGGGTGGCGCGCGCCGTCACCGGCGAGGTCACCATCGAACTGCGCCGCGGCAACGACTATTCGATCATGAACACCGAGAGCGCGAACCTGACCTACGCGCCCGAGCGGCTGAGCATGGAGAAGGTGGAAGACGCGCCCTTCTCGCCCGCCGACCGCATTGGCCAACTGACCATGCGCAACCTCGACATCACCGACACCCGCGCCAAGCTGGGCATTTACGCCAAGACCGGCCTGCTGTCGCTGGGTGAAGGCGCGGCCATGCTGCGGCTGGAGGGGGAGAAGGGCGAATAAGGCCCCAGGCCCCCACAACAAAAAGCCGCTCCCAGAAGCGGATTTTTGTTGTGGGGCACACCTGGCTCAAAGGCCAGCGCTCTGGCGCAACCGGGCCAGCACATCCGCAATCGCGCGGCTCTCGTGCAGATCGGTGGGTTCTCCGGCAAGGGCCGCTGCGGCGAAGCGCGTCACCATGGCCGCGTACTGGTTCACCGGCGCCAACCGCAGCTCGGTGGCGGCCTGCGCGGTACCACCACCATCCAGCGCCTGGCGCACCAAGGCTTGGCTGGGTGCATTGAAAGGCACGGCCAACTCGGCCCAGCCGCGCTCGCCCACCACGCGCACCCCCTGATGGGCTGCCGACTGGGTCGACACCTCGAACTGCAGCACCGCGCCATCCGCCCAAATCAGCTCGCCATGGCTGTGGATGTCTATGCCCCATTGCGGGTGCAGCACAGACTGCAAACGGCAGCTCTTGGGCTCGGACCCGAACAGCCAAAGCCCAGCAAAAACGGCGTAGCAGCCAATGTCCCACAGCGCACCACCGCCCCAGTCGACCCGGTTGCGGATGTTGTCGGCGTCGCGGTTGTCGTAGGCAAATCCCACCTGCACCGAACGCAAGGCGCCCAGCGGCAACTCGCGCAGCATCTGCCATTGCGGGTGGTGGCGCACCATGTAAGCTTCTTGCATGTGCCGTCCGGCGGCGTGGGCGGCGCTCTGCACCGCGTCCACTTCGGCCACCGACAAGGCCATGGGTTTTTCGCACAACACGTGTTTGCCGGCCTGCAGCGCGCGCAAGGTCCAGGGCACGTGCAAATGGTTGGGCAAGGCGATGTAGACCGCGTCCACCGCCGGATCGGCCAGCACCGCTTCGTAGCTGCACCAGGCCGCACCGGGCAGATCCGGCAGTTCGCGGGCGGCGGGCACGCGGCTACCGACTGCGCTGATGGTGTGCCCGGCCTCGGCGATGGCTGGTGCCAGTTGTGTGCGGGCGATCTTGCCCCAGCCCAGAATGCCAAAACGCATATGCAGTCCTCCTTGCGACGCTTTGCTTCGCGGCCCTAGAGCCTGT